>JAAYFA010000350.1 GCA_012728445.1 Clostridiales bacterium
ATTATCAGCGGGAACCATTTTAAGCCAAACTCACTCGCAAGCGCAATGAGCGCATCATAAAAGCTCCAATCGTATACGCCCCGCTCGTATTCGACGAAATCCCATTTAACATAACTTTCAAAACCGCCAAAGCCCAAGCTTTTAACGTAGGGCAGCTGGTCGCGCATGTTTTCAAGTGTGTTCTCGAGATTTTCGGGCGTATTGATGAAAGCATCGGCTCCCACACCCACCGTAGCAATGAGTTGTAAGGGCTTTTTCAGCTTGAGGGGGGAAGTGGCTTGCGCGGGCTTCACTCTGTCAGCCTTTGCGGCATTTATGATGCTTTCATCCCTGCCCTCGTTCATATAAAGGCTTTTAATGCCCGGCATCCCGAAAACATCTATGGTGACGGTTCCCGACATGTCCTCTCCCGCTTTGGGCGTATAAAGAAAGGCAGCTTTGCGGTCCCGCCCCGTATTGCAGCAAGTGTACCCCGCTACAGCCGCCGCGTGTCTGCCGTTCACGTTAACCACGGCATAATTAGACTCGCCGTCAAAAAACTCTGCCCCTATTGTATATACCGGGGCTTTTGCGGGGTTGGATAGGGACCTAAAACTCGCGCCTTTCCGATTATAAAGAAAATCTTTGCCTTTTCCCACCGAAGAATAGTTGTCTGCTATTTTTTCAAATACGACCATTTGATGGCTCCTTTTTCTTGTGAGATTTTGACACAGGGGCTCGTGTTCAGTTAATATGCAACTAATCTCTAATCCCTTCAGATATTAAGTTACCAAACAAATAATATTTATAATGGGTTACACCCGGCAACTCATCATCAGGCATAAAATTACCTTCTATCTCAAAGGAGTAGCCGGCTCCGTAATACATGCCGGAACCACCATCGTCTGCCGTTTCGGTAGACATGATGAACAGTGGCCTTTCAAAAGACTTCACACGTAAAAAATCCACTGTTCCTGCTATAATCCAAAGAACTAAAAACACTGCAATGGTAATGGACACTATTTTTATTATTTTTTTCTTCATCTGTATACCTCGCTTAATACATATGATTTTCTCTATAATTTTCAACCAAAGACTGGCTATCATCCATCATATATGATAACTGTGCTTTTACCTCTCCACCCTAAACATCAAGCAAACCGACTCCACATGGCTTGAGAGGACAGAATAATAATCACACTATTGGAAGCTCTTATTCAGCAGGATTTTCGCATACCCCTACAAACAGTAAGTTGCCGTTTTGCGCTGTAATACCGTAGATAAATGGCCGGTTAAGGATCATATCTGCGCGACCTTCCGGCATTGCAGCACCGCAATAGCCAATTTCAGTAAAGGCAGATGCTTCCACACCATCTTCATCGATGGCGATATGCGTTTCTTGACGGACATCGGTAATAAAAGCCACATGTTCAGTGATACCGGTAAAATCTGCATCAGCCATAAAGGCAGATCTTACACTTAGACTTTTGAGAACATCGGTCAATGCAAACTTTGAACCAAAACCGAACTTGGGTATTTGCCATACTACCTCACCATTGAACTCTTCGCCATCTTCAAAAGTCTTCCTCATTCGCTCGGGAGATGAAAGCAACTCATAAGGGGAAACACCTTCATCGGGAAGTATAAATACCATTTGATTTGCGTTTTTCAGTCCCAAACCGGCACGGGTGAAGCCCTCTCCTTTAGTAAAGACTGCCGAACCAAATGATTGATTCATAAATCTGCTTTTCACGTCATTCCCGTTTGAAAGATAAAATACGTCCTCGGTCGTTTTACTTTTATCAAAGCGGTTCATCCATTCATCATAAAAGTAAACCGTATTGAGTATTGAGAGTATTTGCTCGGGGTTTGTTTCAAATGTCGGAGATAGTGTACCATTCGTGTTGGTTGATATCCAATCAGCCATAGCTTTTCCGGTTTTGGCATCGGCAAAGTCCACACTATGAGAGCTTGCGTAAAAATTTTCTGCTGCGCGTTTTACAAAATCATCTTTAAATACAATTACATCACCGTTCATATCATCATCCATCCAAATGGAGTTTGCAATTTTTAACGTTCCGATTTCATTCTTGTGGTAAAGAAACCTGTATAAGTTTCCACACTGTTTTGAAAGGTCTTCCGCTTCGGGGACACCTAACAAAGCAAGCAGTTCTGCTTGTGTGGCGCCCTTTGCACCAGAGCTTGCAAGGGACAAAGCATAATACAGTGAGATAGGCGAGTAATTAATGTTTTTACCGCTATTCGTAAGAATAAGGGCACCTGTCTTGTATGAAAAGTCATTAATTGCCTCAATAAAGCTTTCATCAACAGGATTTTCATCCCTAACCGCTCTCCATGCGTCCATGTCTTCGAATGCATATGCTTTTGGAAAAACAACATCCAAAATAGCTCCTGTACGGGGGCTTTCATTTCCCTGTTTGGGAACCAGCAGGCTAATACCAAGCACCAATACTGCGCAAGCTGCCAGAGCTGTCCATTTATACCATACACGGTTTTTATTCTTTAGCTTTGTTACTTTTGCCTCTTCTATCATATCGTCATGAACATTTGTAATAGCATCAAATATTTTCTTTTCTTTCACAGTAATACTCCTCCCTTTTCCATTGCCGTCTTTAGATTTTGTCTCAGACGGTACATTCTTGCGGCTAACTTATTTGGTGTTGTATTACATTCACAAGCCAGTGTATCCAGCGTATCTCCAAACCAATACCGGCGCAGGAACAGGACACGGTTATCTTGTGAGAGTGTACACAGCCAATCGCTTATGAATTCTGATAGCTCCTTTGCATCCATTGTCTCTTCCACATTGTTTGAAACAGGAATACATTCGGACAATTCGGAAAGGGATACTTGTGCCCCGTTATAGCGCTTTTGTGATCGGTTTTTATGCCACCGATTGATTGATAGGTTTCTCACGATGCGCCCCAGGAATGCAGTCAGGGAATCGGGCTCTTGTGGCGGGATTATATCCCATACTTTATTGTACGTATCGCTAACACATTCCTCACTGTCCTCATGATTCGACAAGATATTAAAAGCAATGCTGTGCAATAAACGTCCGTATTTTGTGTTGGTCTCTTGTATCGCAGTTTCATCACGCGACCGGTACAGCTTTATGATTTGCATATCTTCCATGTGTTCCTCCCTTTCTGCGATATTGGGTGCCTTCACTTATATAGACAGGAATTGGAAGAAGATATTCGGTAGAACTTTAAAAAATATGTTTATTTGTTTTTCTGTCTATAACTATCCACTCTCCACAACCTTATGGATGCGGGACACTTACAGTTGACAGTCGCTTCTTTATTATGCTATATTCCCTGTGTGAGAAGTCAGAATGTATCATTCGAGATTGCCACCCTCTGCGGGCGGTATTTTCTTTTGGAGAGTTATGGAAAACAGTTCAATGAATAAAAG
>JAAYFA010000002.1 GCA_012728445.1 Clostridiales bacterium
ACTTGTCGTATGAAGTGATATTTATCAGTAATCTGTGTTGCATCTTTGAAAAACGAACCGGATAATTCCCTGTATGGTTTCCACATATCGCTGACAAAAAACTTGACATCGCATCTGTTCATAGGTTTGAAGTAGTTGATGAGTTTGTGATAACGTCTGGATGGTAGGATATCAAGCACTCTCCCTGTCACCGGATCAGTGATAATAACCTGGTACTTATCAAGGCCTGTGTTGCCTTTGAATTCATCAATAGATAATACCTCCGGTAAATCAGGAACACCATAATTAACGAAATCAAAAATCCTTATGACAGTGGAAACAGACAGATTGACTTTTTTGCTTACGCTTGTGAAAGAATATTCGCTTGCTAGTTCGGCCAGTACATACGCAACAAGCCTACTGGTCATTCGATGATAGCGTGGAAGAAAGTCGAGTTTTTCAATAAAGCGTTTTTCGCAAAGGCAACATCGGTATCGTCGTTTTTTCAAGTTAATAATAACAGACTTTCCGAACGCCGGCACATCCTTAACTGTTTGTTTACGATAATCATGTATCGTCTTTGTTGAAGAGCCGCAACGTGGACAAATTTGGGTCTTGCGTTCCAACTCAATCTCAATTTCGGTTGATTTTGTGTGTTGTACAATATTTTTTACAATAACATCTTCCAAACCAATGAGTTTTTTGATAGAATCAATTGAGAGCATTTTGATTACCTCCGATTTATGGTTTCTTTACAATCCCATTTTATCGGATTTCTATCAAATATGCTCTCATTTTTTTATCTTTTTTTGAAAGCTCTATTTGTTGTACCCCAACATTTAGTATAGAGCCTAAAAATTGTTGGACGGGCTTTTGCCCGTCCATTGTGCTTTTTTCGATGAAATAGGCAAATTGATGGCAACTTTCATTTGTCTTTTTATGTTGAATTATCGTATAATATATAAGATTAAATGCTGGCTGTAATTACAAGTAATCGGCAAAAAGAGTAAAAAGGGTGATAATATGCTGCCAAATTCGTGTGACAAATTTGAGTCTAAATTATTCAAGACACCGGACACCTTCCATCGTCCCGTTTATATGTGGTGTTGGAACGCGCCAATTACTGCGGAGATGTTGATTGCTCAGCTACGTGAACTCCATGCGGCGGGCGGCGGCGGGGTAATGATTGTGCCGGAACCGCCGGAGTTCCGCCCGACTACGATGAAAACAACTTTGAGTCCAGCCTATATGACCAAGGAATACCTTGAGATATATGGCGCTGTTGCGGCCGAAGCCGATAAGCTCGGTATGAAGATTTGGTTTTATGACGAGGGCGGCTGGCCCTCCGGTAGCGCATGCGGCAAAGTGACAAAAAAGTACCCGCATTTGGCGAGCAAAAAATTGATACAGGAACAAAAAACAATTAAAAAGGGCGATTTGATAAAGGCCGAAGCGTTGGCGTCTTTCCTATATGGCGACGAAGGTTCCGGGCGTGTGTATAACGGTGAAACAGCGGCGTTCGATGGACTGCTTGTCAACATAAGTGTTCATATGTCAAAGGGAAGTTCCGAACCGCTTTATCCGGATCTACTGAACCCGGAGGCGGTGCAGGCATTTATTGAAATTGGTTGTGCACCATATATTCCTTATATTGGTCAATATGCATCGAAGACCGTGCCAATGCTTTTTACCGATGAAACAAGAGTGGCCAATCCACCTTGGAGTGATGATTTTGCACAAGCTTTTTTGAGAGAAAAAGGATACGATATTATTGAGCGATTGAATGAACTGTTTGAAGCTGATGAAAAAACAGCTCAAACAAGAATTGATTATTTTGACTTTTGGTCCAAACGTTTTGCCAAAACATTTTTTGGGGCGATGCGCACATGGTGCAACCAAAACGACATGGCGTTCGGCGGGCATTTGGGCGGGGACGACAGCTTAGACTGCATCAAGCGTCATGGCTATGGGCATCCGTTGCGTATGTATAGGGAGATGGATGTGCCGGGTATTGATACTATTTTGCGGCAAATCTTCCCCGGCGGACGGCGAGGTCAAAAATTAATACAAGACCGCAAGAATACGGATTTTGCGCCGAACTACCATTTTCCGCGTTGGGCATCAAGTGTCGCGCGGCAGGCGGGTAGCCCTTGGGTGTTAAGTGAATCCTTCGCTGTTTACGGGCAGGGGTTAACACCAACGCAGATGAAGTGGATTGTTAATTATCAGCTTGTGCGCGGCATCACGCTGTTTTGCGCGGCGACCCTCGCAAGTAGCGTTTCCGGCCCATATATGGCAAACGAAAGGCCGGTGCAAACGCCCAAAAGCCCAATGTGGCGGTTCTTGAGCGCCTTTCACGATTATACGGCAAGGCTTTCAACCTTGTTGTCGCTTGGCACACCGCTTGTGAAAACCGCCCTGTATATGCCGGTGCGTGATGTTTGGAGCAACACACAGCAGTCACTAAAGGTTATTGAAGAATATGATGCCCTTGCCGATAAGCTTGAAAGAAAAAGAATCGACTTTGATGTAGTTGACGATGATGCGCTTGAAAGCGCCGGGATCAAAGACGGTCGCTTGTGTGTCGGCAAAATGTGTTACGAAGAGCTTGTTTTGCCAAAATGCATGCATATGATACCTGCCGCGGCGCAAAAGCTGGAAGCCTTTAAAAAAGTCGGCGGCAAGGTGTTGACCGGGGTTAAAACTTTGCACAGCCTTTTGATTATTGAGCCGGCGCAGGCACGCGTGAGTTTGACTGTGCGCAAACTAAAAAACGGTAGACTGTATTTTATTGTCAATGAGAACGAAATGGAAGTTTCGCTATCTGCCCTATTCCCCGAAAAAAAGCCGCCGGTACTCCTTGACCCGCAAACAGGCAAAGCTTTTGCACTTGAACATACCGTTGGCGAAGACGGAATAAAAACGGCACTGATACTTCCCTTTGCCGGTAGCGCGGCTATCTTGTTCCCGGACAAAACAATGCCGGGACTCCCGTCCTCGGCATTAAAGCTAAAGCAAAAATTCAAAAATGTGATCGTTTTGGATAAAGGTTGGCAGTTTGCAAAAACCGAAAGCTTCGTTATCGGCCAACAAGAGTTTGAACACGAAAAATTGACGGAAAAACCGATGCCCGCAGTTTTGGGCCCGTGGGCTTCATACACGGGCGAAGATTTCTCCGGCGGGGGAGAATATTCGGTTGACTTTGATTTACCCGCAGGTATTGCCGGCAAACGGGTTGTTTTAAGCTTTGGCAAGGTCGAATACGCCTGCCGAGCTTGTTTAAACGGCAAAGAGCTTGGGCTTTGTGCTTGGCCGCCTTTTGAATTTGATGTCAGCAAGCTGTTGAAAAACGGCAAAAACAGCCTGAAAGTAACGGTTTTCAACACGCCTGCCAATCAATATGTCCACACGAAATCTTTTGAAAAGTGGGACAGGGCGACAATCGGGCGGTACCATCCCAACACACTCGTTTTTGAGCGGGAAATGCTCGGCGGGGGTCTTTTCGGAAGGGTTGCGTTGTATGTCAAATAAAAACTCCTACAAATCAACTATCTATGCCTGTTACCTGGGGAACTTTGTGCTAGCGGCCGTTATCAATGCCACCCCCATCCTGTTTTTGACGCTCATGGGCAAATACGACCTGTCCTTTGAGCAAATGGGGCGGCTCGTCTTGGTGAATTTTATCACCCAGGTAGCCATTGACTTAATTTTCAGCCGCTTTGCGGACAGGTACGGGGTACGCGTGTTCGTCGTCGCGGCTCAGTTGCTGGCGTTTTCGGGCCTGATGCTGTTCGGGCTTGCCCCCGTGATTTTTACAAATGCTTACACCGGCTTTACGGTAGCGACGATTATATTTTCCTGCGGGGGCGGGCTGCTGGAACTGCTCTTGAGCCCCATTGTCAACGCC
>JAAYFA010000399.1 GCA_012728445.1 Clostridiales bacterium
AAACCCGGTGTCACACAAAAGCTCTCGATTGGTTATAAATTGAAAAATAAAACATCCGTGGTGGAAATCGAAATCAAGGAATGGCTCGGTGACGGGGTTCTGTTGCGACAAATCGTAACCCCCTGAAATCGGACGAACCATGCATCGTAACAAAATCACAAAAAATCGGAGCGTTTATTCGCTTCGATTTTCTCATTTTCACGTCGACAAACATTGTTTTATTTAAACAGTTTTTTGTGATAATTGTAATATTTTTTAATAGTTTTGTTGACAACTCTATAATTCTACTCTATAATGAGCGCAAGGTACTTTGAAGCCTTAATTAAAATGAGAAAGTGTAAGGTGATTTCAGTGTTAAAACCAAATCTTGAAAAAATTGTCTGGATGCCCCGGAGTTTCTCTGTTTTATTTGCCCTTGTTATTCTGACTCTAACGGCGGAGACCTTCACCAAGCTATCCGGCTTCTACTGGCCGGCCATTGGTTGCGGAGTAATACTTGCAGTCGTTGCGGTTACATGGAATAAGCCCAAATTTACAGGTGTGTTTTTCCTCGTTTTTGCGATTGTCTTTATCGTATATCTTGCTATTGAAAAAGTTACCGACCCAACTGCTTATTCCCTTATGAGCGGTATACCGGCAATCATCGGTATCCTTTTCTTGACTTTCGGTAAAAACAAAACAAAAAAAGTAAAGGCACCGGAAGTTAAGACCGAGGCCGAGGTCGCACAGGCTGCACCCGAAGTAAACCCCGAATAAAACAAACCGCATAATTCAAGGGGCAGGTAAATTTACCTGCCCCTTCGTTATGTCCTATTTTATTGCTAATCCATCCGCGGAACAAGGAAGTTGTCGTAAAAATCTTTTATTGACGCAAACAAATCTTCCGCGCTGCCGTCATTCAGTAATGTGTAATCGGCCATTTTTTCTGTCTCGCTGGTTTGGAAAATCTTTTCTTCGCCGGCATCGTTTTGCTTAAGCTTGTCGATGGATGTGCCGTCTCTGTCCGACCCTCTGGCGAGCATACGCTCATACCGTACCATGTCGTCGGAAATAACGACGTCAACCAAGACAAAGCTGTCCCCAAACGCTTCTTTAAAAAACATGACGTCCGAGAGCGGACGGATGCCGGACACAAGGTAGTTGGGTTTGCCGGACTCCTTGATTTTTTTAACGATTTGCTCCGGGAAGAAGGTTTGCCCAAACTCGCCCATATACTTTTGCGAAGTCTTGTGCAGGTTATCCCTCGTGAGTTCCAAGCCGT
Organism: Clostridiales bacterium; assembly: GCA_012728445.1. Classification (GTDB taxonomy): domain Bacteria; phylum Bacillota; class Clostridia; order Oscillospirales; family Acutalibacteraceae; genus UBA1447. The sequence continues at coordinate 1,262 of JAAYFA010000399.1, forward strand.
CCTTCGCCGCAAGTTCCCTTGCTATATCTCCGATAGAAATCATGGGCAGATTATATTCTTTCGCAATGTATTCGAGAAAAAAGTCCTTGCCCGTTCCGTTTTTACCTACTGCTGCTAATACCATTTATTTTTCCTCCTGTATAATTTTTCTTTGCTTATGCTATAGTAAAAATGAAAATTTGTCAACTTTTCAGCTTGTCGATTTCAAGCAGTTTCTTAATTGAGCCACCGTCTTGAGCAATCTCACTGTAGAATTCATGCGCCCAAATGTTATGCCGTTCGC
>JAAYFA010000162.1 GCA_012728445.1 Clostridiales bacterium
CTAAATATTTATCGCTGGTCAGGTTATTCAGCACCAGCGGACCCCGCGCATGCAGTTTTTGTGTTGAAATGCCGATTTCCGCACCAAAACCAAATTCACCGCCATCCGTAAAACGTGTGGACGCATTGATATAAACCGCCGCGGCATCTACTTCATTTAAAAACTTCTGCGATGCCTCATAATCATCTGTGACAATGCACTCACTGTGCTTTGTGCCGTAGCGTGCTATGTGTTCAATCGCTTCATCAATATCCGAAACGACTTTTACGGATAAAATATAATCCAGGTATTCCATGCCCCAGTCTTCCGGCGTTGCCGGTACAGCAGGGGGCAATACAGCGCAAACGGCCTCATCACCACGGATTTCAACATTTTTCTCCGCCAGTCTTTCGGAAATCTTGAGCAGGGCCAGCTCTGCAATGTCCTTGTGTATCAACAGGCTTTCGCAGGCGTTGCAAACGGAAGGGCGTGACGTTTTTGCGTTAAATACGATTTCGGCCGCCATATCAATATCGGCCGCTTTGTCTACATACACATGGCAGTTGCCCACGCCCGTTTCAATGACCGGGATGGTCGCGTTTTCCATCACGGCTTTTATAAGCCCCGCGCCGCCTCGGGGGATAAGCACATCGATATAGTCGTTCATGCGCATCAGCTGTGTAGCGCCCTCGCGGGAAGTGTCCTCGACGAGCTGGATGCAGTCCTCCGGTAAGCCGGCGGTCTTGATGGCTGCACGCATGGTTTTTGCGATGATTTTATTGGACTCGATAGCCTCTTTACCGCCACGCAGAATAACCGCGTTGCCGGCTTTTAAACACAGCGCCGCCGCGTCGGAACTCACATTCGGGCGTGCTTCATAGATCACAGCAATAACGCCCAGCGGAACGCTGACCTTTTGAATTTTAAGGCCGTTCGGGCGGGCACAACCGGATAAAATATTACCGACAGGGTCGTCCATGGCAGCGATTTGGCTAACCCCTTTGGCCATCCCTTCAATTCTTTCTAGGTCGAGTTTTAACCTATCCAGCAGGGAAGGGGACAGACCGGCTTTTTTACCGTTTTCAAGATCAAGCGCATTTGCGCCGATAATTTGTTCGCTGTTTTCAAGCAAAGCTTCTGCAATGGCATGGAGCGCAGCGTCTTTTATACCGCCACGGGCACACGCCAATATTCTTTCCGCCTTAACGGCTCTTTCGCCGATTTCTTTTAATGCAGTCATTAGTGCACCATCCTTACGTTCGGGCGGGACATCGTTACATCTTCCCGCAAACAAATTTTAATGAATGATTGCCCCTTATTCAAGGGCGCAACCTTTAAACAAGGTGCCTGTTTGCCGCCCATCGAGCAGCTTGTAAATATCAGTCGGGTCGCTGCCGTTCATGACAACCGTGTCAATGCCCGCCTCGTTGGCAAGCTTTGCGGCACACAGCTTTGTAATCATGCCGCCGGTGCCCTGCTTGGAAGAACTGGGCTCGGCAAGGGCTAAAATTTCGTCCGTAATCGCATCAACATAGGGGATCAGCTGCGCGTCCTCATCCGTCTGCGGATTACCGCTGAAAAATCCGTCAATATCCGTAAGAATAACCAACGCATCCGCATCAACGAGCTTTGCCACATTTGCGGACAAACTGTCGTTGTCGCCATATACAATCTCTTCAACGGCAACGCTGTCGTTTTCGTTGACAATCGGAATCGCCCCGTATTCAAAGAGTTTTTCGAAAGTGTTTATCAAGTTGTTCCTGCGTTCATCGGTTTCAATGTCGCTGCGGGTTATCAACAGCTGGCCGACTATTTGCCCATATTCGCCAAAAAACTTGTCATACATAAACATAAGCTCACATTGCCCCACGGTTGCCGCCGCCTGGCGCCCGGGCGTATCCTTAGGTCTTGCGGTTAAGCCGAGCTTGCCCACGCCGATATCGATGGCCCCGGAGGTGACCAGCACGACTTCGAGCCCCGAATTATGAAGGTCGGAAAGCACAGCCGTTAGCTGCGTCATACGGCGAATGTTGGTTTTGCCGGTTTCATAAGTAAGCGTTGACGTACCGACTTTAAAAACGATTCTTTTGGCAAGTTTAAAATTTGACATAGTAACCACCTATAAAATACTGCCGCTTTAGGCGGCGAAGCTATTTTGCAATATTCTTGTATTGCCCGGCAGACATTATTTTTAAAATTATACCATAGTATAGCGCATTCTTTCAAGCAAAAGAAAGGGTTTTATGTTAACAGGCAGTAAACAATAAAACACTCACGGCTATCCCTTTGCGGTGTGCTACCGGTTTCTGCCCATAGGGATATCCGCTACTCCGCTTTCGGTGCAAAAAACGAGGAATACGCCGCCAAGCGTAATAACATCCCCTTCTTGCAAAAACACACGTTTTTCAACCGGTTCATCATTGACTTTTGTCCCGGTAGTCGAGCGGGTGTCAACAATAAACCAGCCTTTCTTTCGCTGAGCCAAAACGGCGTGTGAACGCGATATGGTTGGGTAATTCAGCAAGATGTCGCAAGACTTGCTGCGCCCAAGGGATGTTTCCCCATGTTCAAGCGGATAAATATCACCGTTCGCCGGGTTTTGCAAATACACGCCCGTACCGGTCTCCGCCGGTTTTCTAAACAGTGAAAACAGGGAATAAAAAAGAACCGTTACGCCAAGCGCCGGCAGTGTCAAGCGAATTACTTGTAGCAAAGTTTGTATAGCGAACACCTTCTCGTATTTTTCTTGCCTCCATCTTATTATTTGTAGGGTTAAATGTCAATAAAAGCCGCAAGCAAATAGCTGCTTGCGACTGAAAAACTTAAATGAAATTTTAATTGCCCGCCTATTGCTATATTTAGGCCATGGTTACATAAGATTATTTTAGGTTTCATTATCTTGTGAAAAAGATAGTTTGCTTTCGCCGGTTATACTCTCATTCGTTTTATTAAGAAAAATTTTGATTTTCTTTGAGCAACTGTAATATTTCGTGTAGTCAACATACTTCTTGCGCCGATTACTTTTTGCATCTCTAAGAACTTGAACGTTTTTGTTTGGTGAAACAACAAGGATACCAATATTGTGTTTTCTTGCATGAAAATTAAGTCCGTTACTTTTATCTTTTAAACATCTGTTTGTTTTATATGATGTTACCGGTTCCTCTAATATAGATTATAACAAAAAATGTCAAAATTGCAAAAAAAGAAAATTTGAGTTTGGAAGAGACACAGCAG
>JAAYFA010000058.1 GCA_012728445.1 Clostridiales bacterium
AGGTTCAGCCATGCCAACAACCGAGGTTAGCGGAACTGTCTTAGTAGGTGGTGCCATTACAACAATGAGCCGGTATATCGAAATTAACGGTGTTGTAAAGGATGGAACGCCCGGGAGCCGAGACACCGTTAATACCAAGGTCGGCTATGACACATACAGTGAGTTAAACAAAACGCCTATTGTGTTAAAGGGGACCGAATACGCTACCAGTTTTGTTTGGGTTAAAGACTCTACGGATAAGGTCTGTGAGATCAGCGGCACACAGTATGCCACCTTAACACAAGCACTCACTGCGGTAACCAACGGCCAAACGATTAAGCTTTTACAAAACATCAACCATACGGCGGAAATTGTTATTGATGGTAAAAGTATAACCTTTGACGTAGGGACTTTTATACTGAATGTAAAAACCGCAACAGGGGCAGGTCTTAAAGTTAGAAACAAGGGCAGCGTTGCCCTTACCGGAACAGGGTCCTTCAATGTTGAAACCTCTTTTAGCAGCGGGTGCGGCGTTTTGGTAGACGGAGGATCCTCGGCGGTAGTGACGAACGCCAAATCTACCGGAACATGGGGGATTGGGGTGTACACCACCGTAACCGGCGATGCTGTTACTGTTTTGGGCAATGTTGTTGTAACAAGCCAATATGCCTATGGCGTGAGGGTTTGGACAGGCGGCACCGTTACCATTGAAGGCACGATTACCACGCCTTACGGCATGTATGAAATGGCTTTTGGTACCGCCGTTATGGACCTGAGCGAGGGGGCACCGGATATGGATAAGCCGGGCTATACAAAGTACTGCTGGCCTGACACCGAGGGTGTCATCCGGATCAAATCGACCTCACAAGTTGGCCAAATCTTCACTCAAGTCAACCAGGGTGTACCACTGAAATATCAGATCTTAACCGACAGCCCGTCGAGCAAGACCGTCGAGGTTATATATAGCAACAGCTATAATGGCCGCACCTCGTTCGTCGTTCCGGAAACGGTTACCTATGAAGAAACCATTTTCAATGTAACCGGCATCGGGTACCAAGCGTTTTATAACTGTAAAATAGCTACCGATATTACCATTCCCGGCAGCATTATCAATATTGGTGATTATGCGTTTAAAGATTGCCATGTCCTTGAAAACTTCTTCATCCCTCCCTCCGTTAAAAATATCGGTATCGGAGCCTTTGCCTATGGTGCCAAACTTAAAAGCATCAACATCCCGAATGGCGTAAAAATTATTGAAGCGCAGACCTTTAGGGGCTGCGGCTTTACAACTGTTTCCATCCCGAATGGTGTGACGAGCATTGGCGCTGCCGCTTTTGATTATTGTGGCTTACTGACACAAATCACTATCCCCGACAGCGTTACCGACATAGGCGGCGGGGCTTTTAGTTATTGCTACTCTCTCACAAGTGTTGACATCCCTGACGGTGTCACAAGCATAAAAGAGAATACCTTCAAAAGCTGCACCAACCTCAAGAGTGTCCATATCCCTGCCGTCGTCACAGAAATCGGCAGCGCTGCCTTCATGGGCTGCGAAGGCCTCACGGAGATTCTTATTCCCGAGGATGTTATAAACATTGGTGATAGCGCCTTTGCCGGCTGCAAAGGTCTGACGGCAATTACGATCCCCGATAGGGTAGCAGTCATTAAAGCGTATACTTTCAGCTCCTGCGAGAGCCTCACGGCAATTACTATCCCCGCCCGTGTTTCCTCAATTGAAGCCGGAGCTTTCAGCGGCTGCACAAGCTTGGAGCAGGCAACCTTCTTGCAACAAACTCCCCCCGATTTTGGTTACAGAAGCTTTCCTCCCTCTTTAGCAAAAATATATGTGCCCTCCGGGTGTGCCGCAACGTATCTCCCTTACACACAAGAGGGTGAGCCACTTGAAAACGCTCAAATAATAGAGATCGGCGCTCAGCAGTATACGGTTTCCTTCAACGCTCAAGGCGGCAGCGTTGTTCCGGATCAAAATATAGCCGAGGGTGAACTTGCCACTCAGCCAAGTTCAACACGAGCAGGCTTTACCTTTGGCGGATGGTATAAGGAATCCGCCTACATCAACGCCTGGAACTTTGCCACCGACAAGGTGACACAGGACACCACGCTCTATGCAAAGTGGACTCGAAACACCTTTACCGCGACGCTTACCATTAAAAAAGACCTGGCAAACTATAGCGGTCACGGCAAGACCTTTACGCTAAAACTCAGCGGAAATGAAGCCATAACACAGGCCATGACCGGCACCGGCAGCACACTCACGGCCGCGGTCTCTAACGGAATTTGGAAGGTGTACGACGGATTGGTTGACACGAAGGTGACCATTGCCATTAGCGGCAGCAATGCCGGCGCAACGCTAAACTATTACACCATCACCTTTGCCGTAACCGATGCGGGCAGCGGCACCGGCAGCACAATCAGCGCAACCTATAACGGTAACCCCGTCACAAGCGGCGACGTTGTTCTGGCTATAGACAACCAAACGCTTATTATCACAGCGGTAGGGGCAGGCGCGAAAACTTATACCTACGACTGGCAAGGAACTGCTGAAAGCCAAAAACCGGTCTTAACCTTAACCGTGTCGGCGGCCGTGAGTGTCAACTGTACGGTGACAGGCACTTCAAACGAGTTTTCATTCATTGAAATACTAGCTTACATTTTCAAAACTTTAATCATCCCCACTATCTCCTTGATCGTAAAAATTGTGATGTTTCTTATCAGGTTTAACATTGGTAGATAAATAACAAAGCAAATTTTATCGTATCAACATGCACATAAAACTTAAAAACAATCTTTTCGCCGGCTTTGACATCAGTAGGTGTCAAAGCCGGCAGTCATCTTCGACGATGTCAACATCGATGCCAACATTGATGCCGGTTTTGTGGTGGACGCCGAAAACTGTTTGTTGACCATTGACCGGTCAACGGGATTGGTCAACTAATCGAAACCTCTTACCCATAAAAACCCCCTCTGCCTTTGTGTATTGATGACACTCGACAGAGGGGACTTCTTGGCTTTAATGTTTAATAAGATATAAAGTTTATCAAACAAAGTCGATTTTTGAAAAATCAATTTTCCCTTCGTCGTCCGTTATAGTGGTATCAGAATGGACATATTCGACCTTGCCGACAAACATTTCATGCGAACCGGTGAGGATGGAGTCAACAATCGTGCATTCAATATTAACGGGGCAATCGCTGAGCAGGGGAGCGTTGACCACTTTTCCGTCTTCTAAACGAACTTTTGCAATGTTGAGCTTGTCCTCATCCCTTTTGCTGGTGCTGCCTAAGTAATCAAAAGTCTCCTTGTACTCTTTGTCCACCAAATTGACAACAAAACAGCCCGATTTTTTAATCAAATCATAAGAATAGCGGGAGGGGACAATTCCAACCATCAACATGGGTGGGTCAAAACTGCAGTTGCAGCAGTATGCCAATGCGAGCACATTGTCTTCGCCGTCTAAGCCGCGGCAGGACACCAATACACGTGGCGTGGGCTGTAAACTGCCTTTTTTTTGAGCTTCTCGTTTTTCCATCGTATTATCTCCTTTAAATTTAATTTGCCGGTCGCACAGTTACCTGTTTTGGCCGTGTCTCCGACAATTTTTTCTACCAAAACCACCTTGGCAATTTTGTTCGCAGGCAACTTTTGCGGAGCCACAGTGGGGGCAAACATAAGAGCCTGTATGAATGGTATCCAAGTTTTCATAACTCTCCATCCAGCTCTTGCCACAATCCAGGCACTTGGCGGGGCAAATGTTGAGTGTGTAATTGCCTCCGACGATATGGATAGCCTTGCCGTTTATCAGGCTGTCGGCTGTTTTTTCGCGCGCGGCAATAAGTATCCGCTGAAAAGTTGGGCGCGAAACGTGCATCCTTTGGGCACATTCCTCTTGCTCCAACCCTTCCAAATCCTTTAACCGTATGGCTTCCAGTTCTTCTAAAAGTAGGATATTCGTCGGCACATCCGCACGAACATCTTCGTTAGAGGGCGTGAAATAGGATACTGTGGGGATGGAGTCAATTTTTCGCCATTTAATGGGTCTTGCCACTATTTTCAACTCCGTTCAATCTGCTTTTACCGTCATGCCTTATAAAAACATATTCATTTAAATTGACACCGACTCTTCCGGCAACCATCGGGCATTTTGCTTTGAGCAAAAAGAATACTTCGCGTTCACAGTCGGACAGCGCCTCGTAATTGCCTTGCCCTTTTGAGATAACGATATCGGCATTGTTAAATAGCGTTAAAAACTCGTCGCTGCACTGGCTGAGAATGGCTCCCGGCGCATTGCAGCCGGTGGAAATAACCGTGGCACACTTATCAAGGCCCGAGTCACAGGCATCTTGTACGGTTGCGTCATTGAGGATAGGTTCGTTCCGAGCGGCATAGATAATTTTAAGCGGTAAAAGTGCCTCTGCCAGCACTCGGTCAAACACCGTTTCTCCGGCGTTATCCCCGACAATTAAGACTGTGCCGGCCGTTTTGAGCTTTTCTTCAAAAAGAGGCAAATCGCATTGCCCAAAATCCTTTTTAAGCTCTTGCTCCACACAAAGGTTAATATCAAGGTCTTGATAAATAGCGGAGTCAATATTATTGCCCGTTGCGGCTAATTTTAGTGCCCAATACCCTCATTGTATAATTAAGCGATACAGCAAAAAAAGACAAGGCATGATATACTCAAATTAACCGACAAAAGTTAAAAGGGAGTAAATCAGCCATGTCTTATGTACATCTTAGCATAACTGAACTAATATTCATAGAGGAATATTTCAATCAAAACATGAGTAGCAGAACAATAGCAAAGCACCTGAATCGAAGCCATAGTTGCATAAATAGAGTATTGCAAAAAATTAAGCAAGGACTACTGCCAATAGAAATTCATCTAAACTACAAACAAAACAAGAAAAAGTGTGGACGCAAACCAATTGTGTTACCCCAAAA
>JAAYFA010000221.1 GCA_012728445.1 Clostridiales bacterium
GGAGGATACCGATGGCATTGACCTTGACGACGATTTTTAGTAAAAGAATGGCGGCGCATTCAATTTCAAACATATATAGTGTGCCAAAGGACCCGTCAACCTGCAGGTTGCGGGTCCCTTCTCTTTTTTTCTGTTGCTTTTGTTGCCTTTGATCGAACCTTCACTGCTCTTTTCGAGAAACCTTTTTGCTGTATTCCCTTAAAAGTCTCATAAAAATATAATAATCTTCCATCTTGACATCCGGTGGGGTCTGGTGGTCTACACCGGGTATATAGCCACCGGAGAGGATAACCGGCAGGATGCGCTCAAACTCGGTACGCATGGCATCCTCGCCTTTGTGCATTACGGTTTTGTCATAGCCGCCGATCAAGATCAAATCCGGGTACTGCCGGCGTATCCTGTTGATATCCACACCCGCCATGCGCTCAAGCGGAAGGATGCCCTCGATGCCGCCTTCGAGAAACCATGGGATAAGCGGTTCCACATTGCCGTCGGTGTCAATAAGCACTTTTGTTCCCTTTGCTTTCAATAGGGGCGTCAATTCCTTATAATAAGGCAGCATAAATTCGTCATATTTTTCTTTTGAAATCATGGGTCCGCCGTTGTATGACATATCCTCGGCGAAGGTCATAAACTTCGGCGTAATGAGCGCCCAAACAACCTCGATACATCTTTTATGGTACGCACACAGGTCGTAATTAACGGCTTGCATCAGTTCCGGATAATCATAAAAAGCAAAAAGATGGTTTTCAATACCAAATAACGTGCGCGGGAACCAAAAAAAACCGTCCATGCTGATCCAGTAGGCGTAATCTTCATCTCTGTTCGCCCGCAGAAAAGCTTTGATGCCATGCTCTATATCGCTAAGCAGTCTATCCGTATACAGATGCTTTTTGATTTTGGCATAATCCTTTTCATCTCGGATTATGGGACCGCCATGGGACTGAGCCTGCTGGCACCCTTTGTCCCTTATTGGCAACCAAAACTGATGCAACTTGTCCTGCCCGAAATAGTTTTTTATATCTTCGCCGCTTTTCACTTCTTGTGGCAGGCCCTGCTCTCGCCAGCTGTGGATAGTTTTATCCCACCAGTCCGCCCATTCGATGACAGGCGTCCTGTCCAAGTCGTCGCCAAATGCGAAAAGTTTATCAAATCGCTGGGTGTTTTCCACCGAAAAATCAGCTCCTTTTTTGTTACAATTGCTCCGGCAGGGTACATGCTCTCACCGATAATTATACGTCAAAAAAGCAAAACCGGCAACATTCTGCAAATCTTTATTTTGTAGCTGTTTCGGTGTCATTTTTCATTTTTCGATTTGCTGTGCGGTTCATGTTGCAACTTGTAATTTTGCCTGAAATACAGTATAATTTAATTGAGAAACCAAGGACACCACAGCCTTTGGCCGCGTTTTTTGCATAGTTTTCTGTCGTACCAATTTGAACGCCAAACACCTTTTAAAGCGGTCCGGCACTCCGAAAAGCCGAATTCGACTCTTATTTCGATAATATTCGCCACAAAGCCTCATTCTTTGTGCATTACAACCAAGCTATGCCCCTAAACTTTGTATAGTATTTCACGTGTTTTGCTTGCATATTTACCGGTTTTACTATAATATAATAAGTGCATTGTAGCAATCTGCAATCTAATTGCAAAAGATTGCAGGTAAAGAGACAATGACAAAAAATAGGAGGAAAAAAAAATGCAAAGAATCATCGCATTCATCATGTCTGTTATTATGCTGATTGGCTCGCTTCTTCCGGCATTGCCCGGCAGCCAAATCAATGGCGTAAAAACAGGCGACTGGCTCACCATGGTTGTAGAAGAATTCAACATGGAAGACGAAGAGTACAGCGCGACGCCTCATTATGCAACAATCACCTCGTCAAACCCCTATTTCAAGATCGTAC
>JAAYFA010000047.1 GCA_012728445.1 Clostridiales bacterium
GATAAATTGACCTCAAATGGTATGAAAACAGCCCTTTTGAGACGCATGAGACAATCGGTCAGTCGAGTGGGAATAAACGCTTACATCGGAAAGTCTTAGATGAAGTTTTGCTGTATATTTCAATGTTCAATTAGTGTATCAAAACAAGGAGAACAAAAGATGAAACAATCTGCAATGATCATCATTAATCCTTCAGCCGGAAAAGAGAAAGCAGCTTCTTATGAAGGTGTAATCAAAGAAGAATTAAAAGATAAATATGCAAACTTATCAGTAAAATATACTCAAGGGGCGGGCGATGCTACAAAATTCGCCAGAGAAGCATGTCAAGATAATTTTGACCTTGTTGTATCTTTAGGTGGTGATGGAACCGTAAATGAGACCGTAAATGGTCTTGCAAGTTTTGAAACCCCACCGATGCTGGGTATTATTCCTCTCGGGACAGTTAATATGCTTGCGAGAGTCTTGAATATTCCTATCAAACCGGAAAAGGCAATTAAGCTCTTAAAGAATGACTATTATAAAGAAATTGATGTTGGCTTGGCTAATGGCAAGTATTTTACGAATGTTTTATCTGTTGGTCAAGCCGCTAAAGCTATATATGATGTCGACATTGAAGATAAAACAAAATTAGGTTTCCTTGCATATGTCAATGCTGTCGGAAAAGAAATTTTAAAAGATGATGTTTTTTCCGTAAGACTTGAAACGGATGAAGAAACATGGGAAGGCGAAGTTTCAGTTATTATTATAGGGCTGCTGGATTCCCTTGCCGGACTTAAAACCATTTTATCTAATGGAGATATAAGCGATGGCATCATGCATGTCATTGCCATTAAAAGCATCCATGTATCTGATTTGATAAGTATGACACCTTCTTTAGTTTTTGGAGGTATTATTGAATCAGAAAATATTGTATATTTTAAAACAAAAAGTCTTAAACTAGACACACTTGATAACAGCCAATATGAAAGTAATATTGATGGTGATGAGGGTCCGAAGTTACCTCTTGAGATAAAGGTGTTACCAAAGCGCTTGAAAGTGGTTTCAAAAGAAGAATAATAAGATGCCCTTGTTTAACGATTCAGGCACAAATTATATTTGATATGATGAAAAATACAATTGAACTGATAGTCTAACCGTTTGAAGCTTGTGGTTGTCAAATATTTATTTAAATATATAAAAGTGAGGAAATTTTAAAATGAGAACAAATGACTTCAGAATTGAAAGTGATTCTGTAGGAGAAAAACTTGTTCCCAAAAGAGCATATTACGGTGTTCAGAGCTTAAGGGCAGCCGAAAACTTTGATATCACCGGAAAAAGATTGTGTAAAGAACAAATTATTGCCTTAGCCGAAATCAAGAAAGCAGCCGCTATGGCAAACAAACAAGCAGGTTTACTGACAGACGAAGTAGCTTACGCTATCGTAAAAGCGTCCGATGAAATAATAGAAGGAAAACTGCACGATGCATTTATCTGCGACCCCATACAAGGCGGAGCAGGTACATCGGGGAATATGAATGCCAACGAAGTAATCGCCAACAGGGGTAATGAGTTGCTCGGCGGAGAGCTTGGAGCGTATGACCGCGTTCATCCAAATGATCATGTGAACATGGGGCAATCAACAAATGATGTATTCCCAACCTCCGGAAAGCTTGCAGCACTGAAGCTTATACCAAGAACGCTCGATGAGTTGGACCTACTCTACAAATCACTGCTCAAAAAGGCAGAAGAGTTTGATGATGTTATCAAGATGGGCAGAACACAAATGCAAGACGCTGTACCTATTAGACTGGGGCAAGAATTCCATGCGTATGCCTGTGTCATTAAAAGAGATATTGCAAGAATAAAAACAGCTTTTGAAGCGTTGAAAATAATTAATATGGGCGCTTCCGCTATAGGAACCGGAATAAACGTCGATACAACTTATTTTAAAAACATCGTTCCAATACTTAGTAATGTAACCGGGATAGATTTAACACAGGCCGAGGACCTGGTCGATGGCACACAAAACTTAGATGTTTTTGTAAATGCCAGCTCTTCACTTAAAACGCTTGCCGTCAGTCTCTCTAAGATCTCCAATGATTTAAGGCTGATGTCATCCGGCCCCAGAACAGGTTTTGGCGAGATCAATCTTCCTGCGAAACAAAACGGCTCTTCCATCATGCCGGGCAAGATAAATCCTGTAATACCCGAGGTGATGAGCCAAATCGCGTTTAATGTGATTGGAAACGATTTTACAATTACGATGGCTGCGGAAGGCGGACAATTAGAACTCAACGCATTTGAACCGGTCATATTTTATAATTTGTTTGAATCAATAGAAACGCTTGCAAACGGAGTAAAAACATTCAGAGAAAACTGTTTAGATGGCATAACCGCTAACAAAGAAAGAATCAAACAATTAGTTGAAAACAGCGTTGGCATAATAACCGCAATAGTACCACACGTGGGATATGCGGCTTCCGCTAGAATAGCGGATAGAGCAATCGCAACAGGAGAATCGGTAAGAGCCCTTGTCATAGAAGAAAACCTTCTTACCGAAGCTGAGCTTGACGAAATACTGGATGTTTTTGCAATGACTCAACCCGGAATTGCAGCGAAACATCTTTTAGAGGAATAATGGTTTCTATACCTATTATGATGGGGGGGCTTTTAGTTGAAATACAGGACTGAACACGATACTTTAGGAGAAGTAAGAGTTCCTGAAAACAAGTATTGGGGTGCTCAAACCCAGAGAAGCAAAGATAATTTTAAGATAGGTTTAGAAAAAATGCCTCTTGAAGTTATAAGGGCTTTTTCTGTGTTGAAAAAAGCAGCCGCCATTACAAACAACAAGTTAGGGAAATTGGATGATGCTAAAAAAGATATCATCCTAAAAGTTTGTGATGAGACATTTGAAGGTAATCTTGATGAAAACTTCCCGCTATCTGTATGGCAAACCGGAAGTGGGACCCAGACAAACATGAACGTAAACGAAGTTGTGGCCAACAGAGCAAATGAAATAGCGGGAAGAAACGCTATTCATCCCAATGATCATGTCAACATGAGTCAGAGCTCAAATGATACCTTTACTACCGCTATGAATATAGCGGCAGTAATAAAAGTTGAGGAAGAGTTGATTCCTTCCCTAGAAAATATTAGAGATACTTTTAAAAAATCAGAAGAATATAATAGAGGAATTATAAAAGTAGGCAGAACTCATCTTCAAGATGCCGTGCCCATAGCGTTTTCACAAGAGGTTAGCGCTTGGCGTTTTATGATGGAAAGGGCTATAGAAAACATCAAGCTTTCTATTGACAGCTTAAGGCCATTGGCCCTTGGAGGGACTGCGGTTGGCACAGGACTGAACTCCCCTGCCGGTTTTGCCGAAGGTGTAGCAGCTGAAATTAAAAGAATAACAGGAAAAGAATTTCACACTTCAGAGAATAAGTTTTATTCGCTTAGCAGTAAAAGTGATTTTTCACTTGTTCATGGTGCTTTAAAAGCGCTGTCAACCGATCTTTTAAAGATAGCAAACGATATTAGGTGGCTTGCAAGTGGTCCCAGATGTGGTATAGGAGAAATATCCATACCGGAAAATGAGCCCGGAAGTTCTATTATGCCCGGAAAAGTTAATCCCACTCAATGCGAAGCTTTAACAATGATTGTCGCTCAAGTTATGGGTAACGACACCTCTATTAGTTTTGGCGCATCTCAAGGCAATTTCCAGCTCAATGTATTTATGCCAATGATTATTTACAACTTCATTCAATCGGTTCATCTTTTAACCGATGGGATAAATTCCTTTAACCGTAATTGTGCAAGCGGGATAAAACCCAACATTGAAAAGATGCAAGAAAATCTTGATCAGTCGCTTATGCTTGTAACTGCACTCAATCCCTATATTGGCTACGAAAAATCTGCCGCAGTTGCTAAGCTGGCTCATCGTGAAGGGATTACTTTAAAAGAAGCTGTTGTCAAACTTGGGTATTTAAGCGAAGACGAATTTGACAGCATCGTTGACCCAAAAAAGATGGTTTAAATGTTCACTTTAGCTAAAAACAAGAGGAGATAAGAATATAAGTACCCTATCAAATGTCACACAAATATCGACCTACAAAATTTTTACCTCGACGATTTTAAAGATGAAACTATAAAAAAAGATCTGTAGACATTGTTTATAATTCTAAAAAGTCCGCTTGAACACTAGGTTCAGGCGGACTTTTTTCTTATATGACTTTTTGTGCTAAGCTAGCTCAGCGACTCTTACAATCCAGCGTTCGCCATACTCAAAAGGTGTTGGTTCAACGAACAATAGACCCTGTTCCAAATTCTGCGTGAAGGGGATGCATCTACCATTATCGGTCCACCTGGCCGACTGAATTTTTCGCGTTACATTTTTAAACATGCCATACGGGCGCGGCCCGCTCAACTTCGTTACGTTAACATCGCCACCGGCGTTGACATCGTGCATAAAGCAATACAGCTTATCCTCTAATTCCAAAACAAAATCATTGCCACTCCCAACAATGTCCGTCACAGCGCCGTTATAAAAAACATCTTGATTCATTTTTACCCACTTGCCTATTTCCTCTAAAAACCCTTTATGTATGCAGGGCTGACTGCCGTCGATTTTTGTTGCTATCCCTAAAAGGAAGTTCCCGCCCACACGGCGGCAAGAGACCATCGCTTCCAAGATTTGCTTCATCGATTTAATATTAATATCCGTTGCAATACCCCAATGGTCGGAAAGAGGATAGCACATTTCGCCTACATAAAACTTTTTCATGCCTTCACAGGTGAGCAGCTGAGGCGAGCCTTGCTCAAACGTAACACAATCTATTTCTTTATGACCGTAGACACCCTGCTCATGAAGCCCGGTATTGTTTATTATAATTGCATCGGGTTGATGTTTTCTGATTATCCCATACAAAGCATCCGGTTCCCAATCCTCATCGGGCTTGCTCCAATTGCCGTCAAACCAAAATCCACCTATTTCGCCATAGTTTGTGCATATAATTTCAATAGAAGCCCTGAGGTACTTTAAGTATTCTTTAAAATTACCGTCGAACTTTTTATGGTGCCAATCCAGTGTTGTATGGTAAATAAACGGCATAATATCGTTGTCATGACAAGCTTTTACAAACTCCCCTATGATATCTTTACCGTTTGGCGTATGCATAATATCGTAATCCGAAAGCCCTTTTGTATCATAAAGCGAGAACCCGTCGTGGTGCCTGCTTGTAAAGGTTATGTATTTTGCGCCCGCAAGCTTTGCAGACTCAATAAGATTATTTGCGTCAAATGAGCTGTAATCGCAAGCAAGTGCCTTTGCTTCATATTCCTTTGGATCGTGCTGTCTTATCTTTAAGGCCCATTCTCCATTTTCGTACTGAACATAAGGTCCGTAATGAACGAATAACCCAAATGCCTTTTCTTGAAACGTTTCAATTCTTTTTTCAATGTTTGGAATCATCACATAAGCCTCTTTCTAATGTTTGAATATTCAAAAAAGATCTTTGTATCACACCGGTTGCCATAATGACGACAGCCGGTATGATTAATGCCGTCGATATGTTTATTAGCTTGTTGTTTACCATGCTGACTAAATTAAACCCAATAACCGACCCCAGAAGAAATGCCAACCAACGTAAAACCCAAAATATAACCATCTGCCAATTTCTTTTGGCTATATGAATTCCTATATCGGTAGCCGGCCCTGTCAAATGTGTTGTTCGGTTGATGGACGTTAAACTGGTGGCTGCATTCTGGCATCCCATAGCCATGGGTATCAGCATTGTATAAATAGTTACATCATTCAAAAACACAGGGAAAGATGCGACGACAATTAGGATCCCCGTAAAAAACAGGCTTCCCATCAATCCGGCTTTCCCACTTATTTTAGTTGATAGGTAAGCGCCCGTTATAAATGCTACAACAACCAGCCCAATACTGACAAATGCCTTAAAATCCCACATAAACATCCAATAACCAAGGCTTAGTCCCCGGCCTGTCATAAACGCAGAATTATCATTTAAAAATAATTTCACGCCAACAGCATCTATCCAACCCGCTGTCATCGAAAGAATAAAGCCTATTGTATTAATGCCAATTAAACTTCGATTTGAATCTCACGATTTTATGAGTGTTTATTGAACGCCACAGGGCTTTAATAAAATCCTCCGAAATGCTGATAAACAAAGGATTTATCGCAATGTGCTCGCCTTATCCCTTTATACGATTTCACACCGTTTTATGTTGCTCTCGCTCTCTCATAAGGGAAAAAGCAAGGGCAAGAAAATCTGATAACAAGCTATAACAGCGTGTGGCAATCGGGAAACTGTGATGTATGTGCGAATATATTATACAGGAGGATTTCAAGATGGACAAGTACATTTATAACGAAAGCAACGGGTTATGGTATGAACTGCAAGGAGACTACTATTTTCCTTGCCTTACTCTACCCGCCGAAGAAGAACACAAGCCTGTTGGCATATGGGGACAGCGGCACAAACGCTACTTGCAGGAACATAAAA
Organism: Clostridiales bacterium; assembly: GCA_012728445.1. Taxonomy (GTDB): domain Bacteria; phylum Bacillota; class Clostridia; order Oscillospirales; family Acutalibacteraceae; genus UBA1447. The sequence goes on from JAAYFA010000047.1 coordinate 6,513, forward strand.
AGGTGTTTTACACTACGCTGCTCACAAGTGGTAAGCTGAATGCTTATCTTGTCGATGTCGATAAACAGGCTGAGGAACGCTTTGAAATGCTTGTGGAACAGATGAAGCAGTCACAGGGCATAACAGAACAGTTAAAGTCAGAAAACGCCTTAGAATGGGTACAAAAAATGAATAACATACGGGCGTGTTCAAGGGAGATTGTGGAAAAAGAGATTATTTACATATAAGGTAAAGGCGGCAGGGAAAATCTCTGCCGCTTTTCTTTTGATTAGTGTACTATTCACAATTCATTTCTTGATATTATTCGTTTGAACGAGTATAATGTATCTACCGATGATATGGAGGTCTGCTATGTTTGAATATATGACGGTACAGGAAGCCTCAACAAAATGGAATATTTCAGAACAAAGAGTACAGACACTATGTTCTGAAAATGGGATTGAAGGCATTGTGCATTTGAGCAGAGTAGCATGAGACAATTACAAGTATGAAAACATTTAAGGGAGATGATAATTTTGATAAAAAGGTTCTTTTTTGTCATTTTTGTAACATAAATACTTTGCTTAATTACTGGATGCGGTTTAAATTTTGATTCAAACAATCATTCTTTTTCTTCAGAAAAAACAACTGATATTTCCTGCTATTACCATTATTCAGACAGACAGCGCCCGTTATCTGACAAAATACAAAATATGATTAATTCTTTTTGTGAATCCGGTGAGTTTACACCATCCGATCCGATGTTATCTGAATATTTAGATATTCCAGAAACCGAAAATAATGCAAAAGGAACAGATCCTATTTGTATTGTCCTTCCAGATTTAGATTTAACAAAGTATAAGGGTCCTTATTTTAATGAGTCTGCGAATGGCGAATGGCAAATCGGATCATATTATCGGATGTTTGCAGGCATGCCAACAGATGAAATTATACGAATATATGTAACCTCTGAAGGAACGATTGAAAAATATGAAACATTGAATTTTGGGAAATATGATAATCTGCCTTTTGATGAAGCGAGTATTGAACAACTTCAAAAGAATTTCTATGATATTATCAGCGCCTCAACTGATCCATATATGATAGAACTTTCCGAAAATTTAATTATCCCAAGCGCATTTTTGCTGTATACAGACAACAATGGGCAATTAATCATTAAAACAACGGCATCCCTTCAGGATAACCGAGATATCGAAAGCAATTCTACTGACAGCACACCAACAACCGAACAGATAGTTTATACCTATTATGTTGATTTATATGCAAAATTTACCATTTCGACAAACCAATAAGTACCTCGTAAAGAACTATTAACTGGCTTGATGTAACACGAGGAGGTATGTGGTTGTAACAAACACAATGGATGCTTTGTCC
>JAAYFA010000148.1 GCA_012728445.1 Clostridiales bacterium
ACACAGCCCATCTGCTAAAAGATGGGGATGTTATTGATATTGACATCAGCGAGCTGACCTCCGGGGATAGAATACGCATTAAACCCGGCGAAAAAATCCCGGCCGATGGGACCATCTTATAAGGGAGCAAGCTACATCAACGAATCTATGCTAACGGGAGAATCAAAACCTGTTAAAAAGAGTGACGCAGATAAAGTGATAGGAGGCTCCATCAATGAAGATGGGTCGATAGAGGTTGAGGTTAAAGACATCGGCGCAGATTCCTATTTGTCAAAAGTTATTGACATGGTTGAACAAGCGCAAAAATCCAAATCTAAAACGCAAAACTTAGCAGACAAAGCCGCCCTATGGCTCACTATAATTGCACTTACTGTTGGGTTTGGGACCCTCCTTGTGTGGTACCTCATAAGCAATGATTTTGCATTTGCCATAGCAAGAATGGCCACAGTCATGGTCATCACTTGTCCCCATGCACTGGGGCTTGCAATGCCTTTGGTCGTAGCAACTTCAACGGCCCAATCAGCTAAGAACGGTTTACTAATAAGAAACAGACCGCAATTTGAAAATTCAAGAAAAATTGATACTGTCGTTTTTGATAAAACAGGAACGCTGACCCACTGAGAGTTTGGCGTGAATTTTATAGAAGCATTTGATGAAAATTACACCAAAGACGACGTAATAAAATTTGCCGCATCGCTTGAGAAAAATTCCGAACACCCCATTGCAAACGGAATAATAAAAAAGCAAGAAGAAATGGGGTTCGCTCTTTTAGATATGGATAATTTTCAGGCCATAAAAGGAAAGGGCATTGAAGGAAACATAGATGGCAAAGATGTAATGGTCGTGAGCCCCGGTTATCTAAGAGAAAAAAATATTAAAGTGCCCAAAGCCTTGCCGGAACATGGCGTGTCCACCAATGTGTTTTTACTCATAGACGGTAAATTGATTGGAGCCATCGGTCTTTCGGATAGGATAAGAGAAGAATCATATAACGCCATAAAGCGCCTTAAAGATGAAAACATTAAAACATGGATGCTAACCGGTGATAACGAAAAGACCGCAAAGCAGGTGTCCGAAGAATTGGGATTAGATGGATATTTTGCAGAAGTATTGCCTGAACAAAAGCAAGAGAAGATTAAACAGTTGCAAGCAGAAGGTCGATTTGTCGCAATGACCGGCGATGGAGTGAATGATGCCCCGGCGCTGGCTCAGGCCGATGTGGGCATTGCAATAGGTTCCGGCACAGATGTAGCGGCCGAAACCGCGGACATCATCCTTGTAAACTCCAACCCGGAAGATGTCGTATCACTCATTGATTTCGGGAAGGCTACCTATAAAAAGATGGTGCAAAACCTTATATGGGCAACAGGCTACAATGTGGTTGCCATACCACTTGCAGCGGGTGTACTATCGGGTATTGGAATAGTGATCTCACCGGCAGTTGGTGCAGTCCTTATGTCGCTTAGCACCATAATCGTAGCAATAAATGCCAAACTCCTAAAATTAAAACGGTAGCAAGCGCACAACAAAAGAAAAATGCGCGCAGATTCAACGGGCAGCTCAGTGAATTTCACCGAGCCGCCCGTTTTTTGTTTTTATATCCGTTTATTTGCCAAACCGTTTCTTTTTACCCTCGGGCGGAATGGTCTCCGGCGACACTTTTGCGTGGATACAGTCTGAATCTGCTTTAAAACCGGTTTCGCCGCTGTCTTTTTTAGCTGCCCACTCTACTGCATTTTCAATAATCTTTCTGACATGTTCGTTGTAGAATATGGGGAAGGTTTCGTGACCCGGCTGAAAATAAAATATTCTGCCCTGCCCGCGTGTGAAGGTGCAACCGCTGCGGAAAACTTCGCCGCCGGAAAACCAGCCGGTAAATACGACGGAGTCCGGTTTTGGGATGTCGAAATATTCGCCGTACATTTCTTCTCTGTCAAGCCTAAAACCCTGCGCGACGCCTTCTGCTATCGGGTGATACGGGTCTGTTGTCCACACTCTTTCCGCCTCCGCCTCTTGCTCACGCCAACGCAGGGAACAATGCGTACCCATCAGTTTGCGAAACGGCTTGGCATAGTGCGAGGAATGAAGGAATATAGCACCCATGCCTTCTTCTACTCTTTTGCATACTTTCTCGACAAGCTCGTCCTTCACCTTTTCGTGCTTGCTGTGCCCCCACCATAAAATCACATCGGTATTCTTGAGTAACTCGTCCGACAGACCTTGCTCCGGGTCATCCAAAAACGCGCAGGTGACCGAGTATTCACCCTTTCCGTCAAAAATCTCCTTAATTGCGGCACTCATACTCTCGGGGTACGCTTTGCCTTTGTGGGTGCTTTCGTTCCAAACGGTAATGTTCGTCAT
>JAAYFA010000383.1 GCA_012728445.1 Clostridiales bacterium
ACAAACACGATGTGATGACAGAAGCCCTGCCTTGCGGCAAAAAACTCCCGCACGACTGGGCTTTGCAGCACCCACAGGATTACCTGGATGTGTTGGCGGCAACCATCCCGCAGGTGTTGAAAAAATCCGGCGTGGACAGCAAGGACGTCATTGGGGTTGGTATTGACTTTACGGCCTGCACAGTGCTACCAACCCTTGCCGACGGCACGCCTCTTTGCTTTTTAGAACAGTACAAATGCGAACCGCATGCCTATGTTAAATTGTGGAAGCATCACGCGGCACAAGCGCAGGCAAACAAGCTCAATGCTGTTGCGGAAGAACGCGGCGAAACGTGGCTTCAAAATTACGGCGGAAAAGTTTCCTCCGAATGGGCTATCCCAAAAGTTTGGCAACTATTGGATGAAGCGCCGGAAATATATGAAAAAATGGACCGTTTTATTGAAGCAGCGGACTGGATCGTCATGCAGTTAACGGGTGTTGAAACCCGCAACGCCTGCTGTGCGGGCTACAAAGCGCTTTGGAACAAGAATACGGGTTTCCCTTCGGATGAGTTCTTTAAAGCCCTTGACCCACGATTGGAACATGTGATTGACGAAAAATTCGGCAGAGATATTTTACCTCTAGGTGCGAGGGCCGGTGGCATTACCCCGGAAATGGCAAAGATCACGGGTCTTAAGGAGGGCACCGCTGTTGCGGTAGGCGTCATTGACGCGCACATCTTCGTACCGGGCGTTGGTATCAGCCGTGAGGGCGAAATGCTCGCGATTATGGGGACATCCACCTGCCATATGATGATGGGCAAGGTGGAAAAACAGGTCCGGGGCATCTGCGGCGTTGTGGCAGACGGCATCATGCCGGGACTGTACGGCTACGAGGCCGGCCAAGGCTGTGTCGGCGATCATTTTCAATGGTTCATCGATAACTGCCTGCCGAAGAGTTATTATGAAGAAGCGGCGGAAAAAGGTGTCAACATCCATAAATTCCTGCGCCAAAAGTGTGAAAGACAGCGCCCCGGCGAAAGCGGTCTGCTCGCACTCGACTGGTGGAACGGCAACCGCTCGGTTTTGGCGGATGCCGATTTAACCGGCATGATGCTTGGCATGACGCTACAAACCAAGCCGGAGGACATATACAAAGCGCTCATTGAAGCTACCGCTTACGGCACGCGCATGATTATTGAAACCTTCCGCGAATACGGCGTTGGCGTGGATACCTTCTACGCCGCGGGCGGGATTGCGCTTAAGGACCCGATGATGATGCAAATCTATGCCGATGTGATTAAAATGCCGATTAAAATCGCCGGTTCCGAACAGGGCGGCGCACTCGGTTCCGCCATCTTTGGCGCATTTGCCGCGGGCAGCGAAAACGGCGGTTACGACGATGTGTTTGAAGCGGCAAAGGTCATGGGCAAAGTGAAAGACACCGTTTACACCCCGAACGAAGAGAACGCCGAGATATATGACAAACTGTTTGCGGAATATAAGATATTGCACGACTATTTTGGCACAGGCGAAAATGATGTGATGAAGAGGCTGAAGAAGCTGAAGTAGGGAACGACCCCTGTGTCGTTGCGTTGTAAGTGGTCAGCAGTTGTAGGGTTCGGCATCCTTGACGAACCGAGAGAAGGCTCCTTTTCCAAAGGAGCTGTCGCCCGCAAAGCAACACCGTCATTTGCGAATGTCGGCGGATTTAATCACCCGGCGAGTGCGCTCGCCACCCTCCTTGAAAAGGAGGGCTAAAGAGGGGGAAATCTAACTTGAAACAATACCGTTTTCATTTCATTATAGGCTCGCAATATCTTTATGGTGAGGCTACGCTCAGGCAAGTCAACGAACATGCTCAGATCATGGTTGAGGGCTTGAATCGCAACCCTTCTATCCCCTGCACGATTGTATATAAACCCTGCGTTAAGACCTCTGCTGAAATTTCTGCGGTGATTAACGACGCCAACAACGACGAGGCTTGTGCGGGCATTATTACTTGGATGCATACGTTTTCGCCATCTAAAATGTGGATTGCGGGACTTGCCGCCTTGCGGAAACCCTACCTGCATGTAAATACGCAGTTTAACCGCGATATTCCTTGGGGCGATATCGATATGAACTTTATGAACCTCAACCAAAGTGCGCACGGGGACAGAGAGCATGGCTACATCGCTGCCCGTATGCGCCTGCCGCGTAAAGTGATAGCGGGGCATTGGCAAGATGAAACCTTTGCCGCCGAAGTCGGTGCGTGGATGCGCCCGGCCGTTGGGGCTGTGGAAAGTAAGCGCCTGCGCGTGATGCGTATCAGCGATAACATGCGCGATGTGGCGGTAACCGAGGGCGACAAAATTGAGGCACAGCTAAAACTTGGCTGGCAAGTTGACCACTACGGTATCGGAGACATTGTGGATGCCACGGACAAAGTGACCGAGACAGAAATTGATGCGCAAATGGCCGAATATGAATCGTTTTATAAAACGGATACGGACAAGAAAGAAGCTGTGCGTTACCAAGCAAAGCTTGAAATCGCAATCAAAAGCTTATTAGATCTGGGCGCCTTTGGCGCTTTTCATACCAATTTTCAGGATTTACACGGACTAAAGCAACTGCCGGGGCTTGCGGTGCAAGACCTTTCTCGCCAGGGCTACGGTTTTGCGGCGGAGGGTGACTGGAAAACGGCCGCACTTGCACGCACCATGAAGCTCATGGCACAGGACCTAACCGGTGGCACGGCATTCATGGAAGATTATACCTATCATTTTGAACAGGGCAACGAAATGATTTTGGGGGCGCACATGCTGGAGGTTTGCCCCACCCTTGCCGCAGACCAACCGAAAATTCAAGTGCACCCGCTCGGGATAGGCGACAAAGAACCACCCGCCCGTGCCGTGTTTAAGGCAAAATCCGGCAAGGCCATCGTTGTGTCGCTAGTGGATATGGGGAACCGACTGCGCATGATTGTGAACGATATTGAATGTGTTAATCAACCGCAAGACATGCCAAACCTCCCCGTAGCGGCGGTGTTGTGGAAACCGCAGCCTTGCCTTAAAACATCTGCAGAGGCGTGGATTTTAGCCGGCGGTGCGCATCATTCGGTGCTCAGTTTCGATTTAACGGCGCAGCAAATGGCGGATTTTGCGGAAATAACGGGGCTCGAGTTTATTTATATCAACAAAAACACCAACATACCGGATTTTAGAAAAGAACTGTTTGTTAATGACGCTGTGTGGAGGATGCAATAGGTGCTTGAAAAACTAAAGGAAGATGTTTACAAGGCAAATATGCTGCTGGTAAAGTACGGGTTAGTGCTTTTCACTTGGGGCAACGCCTCCGGGATAGACCGTGAGAGAGGGCTGATCGTCATCAAACCCTCCGGCGTGCCATACAACAAGCTGACACCGGAAGATATGGTCGTGGTGGGCCTGGATGGCAATAAAATAGAGGGAGCATTAGCCCCCTCCGTTGACACACCTACGCATGTCCATCTATATAAGAATTTTTCTTCCATCGGTGGTATTGTCCATACCCATTCACCGTGGGCCACCGTTTGGGCGCAGGCCGGCAGGGCTATTCCGCCCTATGGCACCACACATGCCGACTTTGCGAGCGGTGCAATCCCCTGCACAAGAGGGCTTTCAAAGCCACAGGTTAAAACGGACTATGAGCTCAATACCGGTCGGTTGATAACACAATATTTTCAAGACAACGGGATCAGCCCACAGGCGATACCGGGCGTGCTGGTGTTTTCACACGGACCGTTTACATGGGGTGCGAATTGCTACCAAGCGGTTGAACATGCGGTCATATTGGAACAAATTGCTATGATGGCCAAGAACACCGAAACGCTTGCTAACGTAGCCCCAATTGAGCCTTACTTGCTGGATAAGCATTACACACGCAAGCACGGGAATCACGCGGCCTACGGTCAAAAACGCTGACAGCAATTGATACCGTCACCTTTTTTGAACAATCAGTCGTCATCACCGTATTCAATTAAATCGCTGTGAAGGTTTTCCCACTCTTGGAGCAACTCCTCCTGCTTTAATTGTAACTTTTCAAGCTCGGCGCTCAGTTCTATAATTTTTTCATAATCCGCCGCGGTTTCGGGCAGTGCCAGCACTGCGTTGACGGCCGCGGTTTTCTTTTCGAGTTTTTCTATCGTCTCTTCACAGCGTTTGATGCGGCCCTTCAGCCGGCGCTCCTCGCCGTCACGCTCTTTACGCTGTTTGTATTCGTTGTTTTTCGGTGGTGCCGCGGTTTGGACTTCCTGCGCCAGCTCAACTGATTTTTCTATATAATCGTCGTAATTGCCGGGGTAGTTCAGCAATGATTCCGGGGTCATTCTCAATATTCGCGCCGCCAGCTTGTTGATAAAATAACGGTCATGCGACACGACAAGCATCGTGCCTTCAAAATCCATCAGTGCCGCTTCAAGCGTTTCTCTGGATGCGATATCCAGATGATTGGTCGGCTCGTCCAGCAACAGAAAATTGGCACCGGAAAGCATCAGCTTTAAAAGTGCCGCCCGTGCGCGCTCTCCGCCGCTGAGTGAACTCACTTTTTTAGCGACATCATCGCCCTTGAAGAGGAACGCCGCCAAAGCGGTTCTGACCTGTGTGGTTGTTAAGTCCTTATGTTCGTCCCAAATCTCATCCAGAAGAGACTTTTCAAGCCCTAGGTTGGCAAGCTTTTGGTCGAAATAACCGGTTTTGACTTTAGCCCCAAAAACAGCCTCGCCTAGGTCCGCCGACACCTCACCTGTCAAAATCCGCAGCAGTGTTGTTTTACCGCAGCCGTTGGGTCCCAAAAGAAATACCCGCTCTCCGCGCATGATCTTGAAGAACGCATCACAAAAAAGCGGTTCGTCCCCATAGCTTTTCGCAAGACCGTTTGCGGTAAGTACCTCGTTCCCGCTCACACGCGCAGGTTTAAATTTGAAACGTAGCTTCTCCTGCTCCGCTTCCGGCTTGACGAGGACGGCTATTTTTTTATCCAGCATTTTCTGCTTGCTTTCCGCCGTGATGATATTTTTTTCTCTGTTCCAACGGCGCTGCTGTTCGATAATGCCCTCAATACGATGGACTTCCGCCATTTGATTGGCATAATGCCTACTGTCGATCTCCGCTTTTATTCGCTTTTGTTTCATAAACTCGGAATAGTTGCCACTCCAAAGCGTTATATGGTGGTTTTCTATCTCCAGCGTTTTGGTTGTCACTCTGTCCAAAAAGTATCGGTCATGCGATATGACGATCGCCGCGCCTTTAAAATCCCGCAGAAATTCTTCTAACCACTCCACGCTGCCAATATCCAGATGATTGGTCGGTTCGTCCAGTAACAGCAAATCGGATTTACTCAGGAGCAATTTGCCGAGATTCAGCTTTGAATGCTGGCCGCCACTTAGCTGTTCGCAGGTCAGGGCAAAATCGTTTTCGCCAAATCCAAGCCCCAAAAGCGTTGCCCTTGTGCGGCTGACATAGGTCAGTCCACCAAGCCGCTCAAATTCTTCCGTCAAAAAGTGTTGGCGGGATATTAAGGCGTTTATATCGGGCGGACAAAGATGAATTTTTTGCGCCAGCTCTTCCAGCTCGTTTTCTATCTGCATTAAAGGTTCAAAAATAGACAGCATATCATCGTACAGGGTTCTTTGAGACCCTGCGCTGACATGCTGTTCCATATATCCGAGCGTAACATCTTTCGCTTTAGCAATGGAACCCTCCGTCGATTCCAATGCACCGATAATGAGTTTAAAAAGCGTCGTTTTGCCGGTGCCGTTTGCCCCGACAAGCCCGACACGATCTTTTTCCCCAATATCAAAAGCGGCTTGTTCAAAAAGAACGGTTTCGCCGAACATCATTTTTAAATTATATGCACTGATTGCCGCCATAGTCTACCCTAAATTCTCGTTTCCAATATTTTTAAGTTGCCGGCAACACGGAAGTCCCCGCAGTCGGCCGGAATAAATACGCTTTCACCCTTGGTAAGCCCCATTGTTTCCCCCGCGCAGGCAAGTTCGCCGATGCCTTCCAGCACCAGCAGTGACACAAAAGAGCTGCTGTTTGCCGTGCCCTCAGCGCTACCATAAATGTCCAGCACATCCGAAATAAAGAATTCGCAGCTAACCAAATTGGTGCGCCGCGCGCCAATACCAATATCTTCCGGTGGTTCGGGCAATCTGCTCGGCCGGTAAGGCTCACGCCTGGTTACCTGAACTGCGTCATCTACACGCAGCGGACGCAGCAAACCGTCTTTATCAAGCCGATTGTAATCAAAAATGCGATAGGTCGTGTTCGAGTTCTGCTGAACCTCTGCCAATAAAACCCCTGAGCAAATAGCGTGCAAGGTCCCCGCTTCAATAAAGAAGAAATCACCTTTTTTCACCTTAAACTTTTGCACGCAGTCAATCAAGGTCCCTTGTGCGATAGAATCCAAGAATTCACTTTCGCTGATTTCCTTTTTAAAGCCTACAATGAGCTCTGCATCTTCTTCACAGTCAAGGATGTACCAGCACTCTGTTTTGCCATCCCCTTCGCCTATATACTGCGCGTAGGTATCGTCCGGGTGCACTTGAACAGATAGGTCGCCGCGTGCATCGATAAATTTTATCAACACCGGGAACTTTGAAAACTCCGCATCGTGGAACCCGGCGATTGACCTGTCCGCCTCAAATACATCTTGCAGTGTTTTGCCGGCATAATCGCCGTTTTCAATTACACTGTAACCGTCTTTATTGCAGGAAAGCATCCAAGCCTCGGCAGCGTTCGCTTTGTCGGTTTTGATCCCATACTCCTCCATAAGCCTCGTGCCGCCCCAAATGTTTTCAAAAACCGCCGCTTTTAATTTCATCGGATATCGTTTCATTGCGCACCTATCCTTTCCGGGTTATATGCCGCCTCTAAAAGATTGCATCAGCCTTGTAGCGGTATAGTGAATAGTTTAGCATATAATCTACAAAAAATCTATACCGACCCACCGTATATCCGAATTCTTATAACGTAAAAAGCAAAACATTTTATAGAATCCATATTTTCTCGTATTTTCCTATTGCATTTTAGGCGACAATCATTTATACTAACTTCTGCGTCAAACATCATCGGTTGGCACACATGGACGTTTGGCTCAGCTGGTAGAGCATTCGCTTGACGTGCGAAGGGTCGGCGGTTCGAGTCCGTCAACGTCCACCACATCGTCAACCACGGTTGATACAACAAACCCCATCTCATTTTGAGGTGGGGTTTGTTGTATATATTGGCAAAAACCCTGTAACATAGGGGTTTCTCACGTTTTATGTTTTGATTTCTACTTGCTGTCCGGCTTTATTGCCATTCGGTCTTTTACCTTTTTGGCTTGTGTAAATAACAGTTGAATATGCTCATGAAATAGTTTATAATTGTTAAAATAGATTATTTTGACTAGGTTAAAGGAGGAGATGGGGACTTGAAAATGAGACGGGTATTTTTTGCTTTTATATCACTAATATTAATGCTTTCACTAGTGGGATGTAATAGTAATTTAGTTGATAATAATTTATCAGATGCCACTTCACAAGTTGAATCAAAAACTGTATCATATGACGATATTGAACTAAGCGAAAAGCAACAAAATTCGATAGCCATGTTGAATTATTTGGCAATGGTTTCTCAAAATATTGAAAGTTCAAAAAACAATCGAATATATCTTGAAGAGGTTTATTCATCGTTATTGAATAATACGAATCCCGTAATTGATGAGAAGACTCAGGGTCATCTTCAGACAATGCTTGACATTATTGAAGATTATAGACAAATTCAGTTAAAAAGAGATCGCTTGAATTATATTTATGAGCAAGACAAAGCAAATTCTATTAAGAATGCAATGCCGAACCCATTAGCAGTTCTTTCTGTGGTTGAATCGTTCAGTTGGCAGAAATTAGTTGCTACTGTTGCATATACTGCTGTTAGCTCATACACAAACTACAAATCTGCAAATGATGCACTGGATAAGCAGTTTATGATTGACGGATGGGAACTTGATGACAAAGAAACTGAAAACATTCATAAAAATAGAACTAGAACATTTAAT
>JAAYFA010000011.1 GCA_012728445.1 Clostridiales bacterium
AAGGAAAAGAAGCTCCGCATTGAAGACGCTCTTGCTGCAACAAAAGCAGCTGTTGAAGAAGGCAGTCTGCCCGGCGGCGGTGTTGCGTTACTCAACGTAGTCGGCGATGTTGCAAAACTCATTGACACCGAAGACGAAGACGAAAAAACAGGTATCAAACTTGTTATAAAAGCGCTTGAAGCACCGATTCGCCAAATCGCGGCAAATGCAGGCCTTGAGGGCTCGGTTATTGTCAACCACATCGTTTCCTCTAAAAAGACCGGATACGGCTATGACTTTGCGAAAGATGTCTATACAGACATGGCAAAAGCCGGCATCCTCGACCCTACAAAGGTTGTTCGCTCGGCACTGCAAAACGCAGCTTCCATTGCAGGCTTGGCGCTGACCACCGAAAGCCTTGTCGCAGAAAAACCCGATCCGGCAGCCGATGCCGCAGCAGCAGCCGCAATGTCTCAGGGCGGCGGCGGAATGTATTAATCGTTAGCTAAATATTTAAGGAGCGTGTCTGCGGACACGCTCCTTTTGTTTATGCTCATTCAAAAAAACTGTAAGGCAAGCGCCCTGCCCTTGCCACGCCTTGGCATTTGATATCTTCGATCAGTTAAAAACATACTCGTCCGTCACGGAATACTCCATTTGAATGTCAAGCACAAAGTTTTTATTGCCTGCGTTAGCATCCATTTCTACGTATGAAGCTGTGTTCAAGTAATAAGTTGCAGTTTGCATGTTGCCTGCTTTATCCACTTTGCATTTTATTGTGCTGTCTTTGTACTCAGGCTCAAACTTTGTGTTTTCGACGCTTACTTTGATAACAAGCAAGTTGGCCTCAAAGCCGCCGAAGGAGGCACGGAATTCTTTGTCAAGCAATACCGAAAACGCTTTGCCATGTGCTGTTTGTTCCGGGATGTTGGGCAGTGCGGTTAACTTCTCATTTTTGAATTTCAATTCAATTTCGTAGAAGTCACCTTTATCCACACAGGTGGCATTTTTGAGTGCCGAGGGGTCCAGTTTGCTTGCCCAAGTTTGCTCTTTTACGGGGAAGCCATTGTGATTGGCGCCTTTATCAGCCGTAACGGGTTCTTTGCTTGTTTCGTTAATTTTCGACGCAATAAATTTTGATATGGCGCTCCGAAAAGGGATGTTGTCCGGTAAAACGATATTCTTTTCGTTGGCGTTGGACTTTGTGGTGAATACATAACCCGGCTTTTCGCGCTTGACTTTGTTGGCAGCGGCGTTAAACAACGCTACAATTTCGGCTTTTGTGAAAGATATTTCCGAATTTTCGGGCGGAACCGAAGTCGCCGAGTCGGCGGATGTCGATTCCTCTAAAATGGCTTGCGTCTCGACTATTTGCGTCTGCTCATCGGCAACTGTGCTGCTATTGGTGGTTTGTGTAGCAGGTGCGGTGGTCGAAGGGCCGTCTTTTGGCGTGCATGCGCACAGAAGTAACAATAAAAGTGTCATGACAAGAATAACGAAGGTCTGCTTTCGCATATTCAAAGAGCTCCTTTAATTTTTGAATTTTGTAAAGGCAAAGTATAATCTTATTTTGCCAACTGACTGTATCGTATAATAACATATTCTTACAATTAGTCAACACGATTAAACTGCAAATTGCGCTTATCAAAAATAAATTTTCAGCTCATAAATTCATCCAGAAAATACGCTCTTGTATTGGCTCGCCTTCCCCGCTCGTCGACAAGCTCAAAACGGATAAATGTATCCTTGGGGTCAACCGTAAACTCGGCACAAGATATCGTTTCCCCCTCAAGGGTATTGACCGAGCTCCCACGGCGACCGGCAGTGGTCATCGCTATCCTCACCACGGGCGAGCATTTGATGGTCACAGTAAGGTTTTCCACCGTTAGCTCTTCAATCAAAGGGCCGGTAGAAGCATAGAAATCACCGTTTTGAATAGCCTGCATAATCGTATGATAATCCAAAGCTGTTGCTTTCACCATAATAAACCCGCCGAAGGATTCGCTTTCCGGGTGCCCCATAGGAGTTCCATTATGGTTGTCATCCGAAGCAAGGCAATACAGCCTTTTCCCTAGCCTGAGCATCGTGTCATAAACATTGGTTTCATTGCCGGGGATGCCGCTGCCCATATAGGCACCACTGTTAAATATTTCCATACCGAAAAGGCCTTCCAGGTCTCTGTAATCATCCAATGTTTGCAATGACCAGTGAGGATGATTGTAGCAGACTATAAAGCCGCGGTCATTAAGGTCTTTGATAAAGCGGTTAATCCCCTTTATATCTTTGTATGCGGGCAGTGGCAAAACCTCGCTGTTCTCCTCGTTTGTCAGCGCGTAGCAATTAAAATGATAACAGCGCACATAGTGACTGTCGTCGGTATCCCAATTGCTGATGTCCACCTCATAGCCGTTAATGGCGAGAAAGTTTTCGTCGGTTAGTTCGTTATGTGTGTAAAATTTATCGTGGTCCGTATAGGCCAAAATCGAGTATCCCCGCTTGACATATTCTTCCTTTAACTTTTCTACCGTTCGTTTTCCATCGGATAAAATACTGTGACTGTGCATATTTGCTTTGTAGAATATTCCGTTTTCCGGTAACAAGCAATGTTTCATATAAATCTCCTTGCTTTACATAAATTTTACCCCGCCGTCTAAAAGACGAAGGGGGCTAATTTTTCTAGCTATTCATTCCGAGCTCAATGGCTTCCATGTTCTTCGGAATAAGATGCTGTTTGCGCACCGGAACTATTTTTTCAATCGTTTTACGCATGGTTTCCATCGAACAAAAGTTAGTAAGTGCTAGCATTTTACCCATCAGAATAATATTGGCAAGCCCTTGCAAGCCTTTTTCATTTGCAAGCGCGGTTGCAGGGACATAGTACGCTTCAATATCGTCACGTTCCACTTTTTTCGATACGAGGGTGCTGTCAACAATCACCAGCCCACCAGGGATCACCGTGTCGATAAACTTGTCGAACGAAGGCAGATTCATCGCGATTAACACATTTGGGTTGTTGACCAACGGTGAGCAAATAGGCTCATCCGATATACACACGCTGCAATTGGCCGTGCCACCGCGCATTTCCGGCCCGTAGGACGGGAGCCAGGAGACCTCTTTGCCGTCAATTAAGCCAGCATAAGCAATTACCTTGCCCATAAAAAGAATGCCTTGCCCACCAAAACCGGCGAGGATGGAGTTCATATCCTTCATAACTCGGTCCCTTCCTTTGCTGTCGCTTCCACAAGGGTATCTGCCTTTTTATCCTTATAAACACCCAAAGGATAATAAGGCATCATATTATCACGCAACCAGCCGAGCGCTTCGTTTGGTGCAAGCCCCCAATTGGTGGGGCAGGTAGAAAGCACTTCAACAATAGAAAAACCATTGCCGTCGAGTTGGGTTTGGAAGGCTTTTTTAATTGCTTTTTTTGCGCGGTTGATATTCCTCACACCGTCTACCGCCACGCGCTCTGCATAGGCGGTGCCGTCTAAGGTGGACAACATTTCGCACACACGAATCGGATAACCGGCCGTTTTGACATCTCTGCCGTAAGGCGTCGTTTGTGTTATTTGATTTGGCAGAGAAGTGGGCGCCATTTGCCCGCCTGTCATGCCGTAGATCGCATTATTAACTAATATGATTGTAATGTTTTCGCCCCGTGTGGCGGCATGTACGGTTTCGGCCGTGCCTATAGCGGCAAGGTCGCCGTCACCTTGGTAGGTAAAAACCACGCTGTCGGGCAAAGCACGTTTAACACCGGTCGCTACGGCCGGCGCTCTGCCATGAGGGGCTTGAATCATATCGCAGGCAAAGTAATTGTATGCCAAAACTGCACAGCCGACAGGCGCTATGCCGATCGTTATGCCTTCAATGCCAAGCTCATCAATACACTCCGCAACAAGGCGATGGATAATACCGTGCGTACAGCCCGGGCAATAATGCATCGGTGCGTCGGTTAACGCTTTTGGTTTTTGAAAAACAGTTTTCATCGTTCAGCGCCTCCCGTCATTTTAATAATCTCGGCAAGAACCTCTGCCGGGGTGGGAATAATGCCGCCGGTGCGACCGAAGAAGCGAACAGGTTTCGCACAATCTATTGCAAGTTTAATATCGGCAATCATCTGCCCCATGCTCATTTCAACACAAAGAAACTCTTTTGCGGGTTTTGCGGCTTCTTTAAAATCTTTTTCGGGGAAAGGCCAGACGGTGATCGGGCGGATTAAACCTACCTTGATCCCCTGCGCCCTTGCTTCCTTCACGGCTGCTTGGGCGATACGCGCGGTTGCGCCATAGGCGGCAACAATATAATCTGCGCCTTCGGTTAAATAATGCTCACACATGGACTCTTCTGCTTGAATAATTTTATATCGTTCAAACCGTTCTCTAATCAAGCGCTCCAAATCGGCGGCTTGAAGATACAAGGAGTTCACCACATTATGCTTACGCTCGTTTTTGTGACCGTTTGTCGCCCATGGCTTTTGCGGCAAATCGGTAATGATGTTGCTATCAATAACGACGGGTTCCATCATTTGCCCTAAAAGACCGTCTGCCAAAATCATGGC
>JAAYFA010000334.1 GCA_012728445.1 Clostridiales bacterium
CTAAGACGAAGAAGACGAAGACGAAGAAAACGACGAAGACAACGACGAAGATGTAACCGTTACCGATGACGAGGATGGGTTACCGAATTTATTCAGCCTGCGTCAAATGGCTATGGCACAACAGCAAGAGTTAACGGCTGCCGATACCCAAGCGGTTCACGATAGCAAGGATGAAGACTTTGAGAACAGTCTATCGGGAGATATTCGTGTTGGGAAAAACGATGAGGTCTCACAGGCGGATACAGTCGATGACGAAGATGTGACGGATGACGACGGCTTCAAAGTATACCTTGAGAACCTTGATGCAGACGATGATATCTTATCAGGCAATTCGCACGAGGACTCAATCGAAAAGAGCAGCCTGTTTGAGACTGTTGAATATGATGACGATGACGAAAAGGATGATAATGATAGCAAAGGTGATGGACAGCCGAGGTTTAAAGGTTTCTTCAAAAAATAGGCACGAGGTATTTTAATGACCCGAATGATTATATTGGCACTTATTGCACTTTTGACCGTTATCGATCAAATTATAAAATTTTTTGTAATAAAAGACATTATGCCCATAGGAGAGCTACCCGTTTTAAACGGAATTTTACGCCTTAGATATGTTGAAAACACGGGGGCCGTATTCGGTTCCTTGCAAAACAGCACAACGGTTCTCATTATCCTCACATCTGTGATTCTTGTTGCCTGTATTTTCTTATTAATGAGTAAAAAAATTGACAACAAATTTCTATTCTCAAGTTTATTACTCATTGTTTCGGGTGGTATAGGCAACCTTATCGATAGAATAGCAAGAGGCTATGTTATCGATTACATTGAATTTTTATTTGTTAATTTCGCTATTTTTAATTTTGCCGACTGCCTTGTTACAGTCGGTGCATTTTCGATGATGGGTTATTTGATTGTGGATTTAATCAGAGACTTAAGAAAGGCTAAAAATGAAGAGCTTTAGCTTTACTGTTGAGGGCGAGTCGGCGGGGCAAAGAATTGATATGCTGATCTCCGAATTATATAAAGATTTTACCCGTAACCAAATACAAAAAACGATTGAGCAGGGAAATGTGACGGTTGACGGAAAAACGGTGGATAAAAGTTTCAAACCGACCACGGGAAGTCTTGTTGTGTTTTCTGTTCCAAATACGCATAGGTTATATGTGGTTGCACAAGAAATACCGCTTGATATTAGATTTGAAGACGCTGATTTACTTGTCGTTAACAAACCCAAGGGTCTGGTGGTTCATCCGGCGGCAGGCAACCTTGACGGCACGCTTGTCAATGCCCTCATGAATCACTGCAAACACAATCTTTCCTCCATAAACGGCGATATCCGTCCGGGCATTGTCCATCGCATTGACAAAGATACCAGCGGTTTGCTTCTTGTTGCAAAAAACGATTTTTCTCACAAATCTCTTGCAGCTCAACTTAAAGAGCATACAGTTTTGCGTGAATACAGAGCTGTTGTCTACGGATGCTTAAAAGAGAATGAAGGGAAAATTGATTCGCCGATAGGTCGGAACACGAAAGACCGAAAGAAAATGTGCGTAACCCAAAAGAACTCTAAAAATGCTATAACGCATTATACGCTCATCGAACAATTGGAAGGGTTTTCCTATGTTAGTGCCAGGCTAGAGACGGGAAGAACGCACCAGATAAGAGTTCACATGGCGAGTATAGGACATCCGGTTGCCGGTGACTTGGTTTACGGGCCACATAAGGGAATTCGATATTTAAACGGACAGTGCTTGCACGCAGCCCTGCTTGGGTTTAAGCACCCTCGTGACGGGAGGTATATCGAAATAGCGGCAGAGCTACCGGAATATTTTGAAGACTTCCTAAGGAGGATAACGAATTAATGGCTTCATCAGCAACCAAAGATTTTTCCCGCTGGCTTGTTGTTTCCGATATTGATGGCACGCTCAACGATAAGTTTAGGCGACTTCCCGATAGAAATTTGAAAGCGATAGAGCGTTTTGTTGTTGAGCTTGGTGGTCATTTTACTTTGGCTTCCGGTAGAAGTGTGCTCTCTCTTAAAAAGCATTTTCATCGGCTGCCGATTAGCAATACCCCGGCAATCGTTTTGAATGGCGCCGGCATCTATGATTACAGTTTAGAAAAAATGATTCACTTTAACGCAATAAACGAATCGGGACAAGAGATTGTTAGGAAGGTTCATGCCAAGTTCCCTTTTTTAGAAATACAGATATGTACCATCGATCACATATATATGGTTAATGCGCGGGTTTTTGGTCCCGCAATAGTCGGCGCCGACAAACTGCCGAATAAACGCTGTAAAAAACTCGAAGAAGTCCCGACAAGCGCCTGGGGCAAAGTCATATTTCTGGGATTACCTCCAATAATCAAGCGTGTAATTGCATACGCACAGAGTTTAAATGATGGAGAAGTACATTTTATGTCTTCTTCGGTTGTCACGTATGAAATGCTTGCCAAGGATACCCATAAAGGCACAGCGGTAAAAAAGCTTGCAGAGATACTGAACATTGAATATGAACACACGGCTGCTATCGGGGACTTTTTTAATGATTATGATATGCTACGCTCCGTGTTTTTACCCGCCGCGTGTAAGCAAGCACCGAAAGAAATTCATGCTATTGTAAAGTTCCACGCATGCCATTGCAACCAAGGAGCCGTTGCAGACTTTTTAGAATACATTGAAAGAAATTATTAATTGAAAATGGGAGGTGACTGTTTTGGACGAAATGGTCAAAAAACAGTTAAAAATCACAGCTTGTAAGGTTCGAATAGGCGCTATAGAAGCAGTTTACAATGCTAAATCCGGTCATCCGGGCGGCTCGCTGTCGATTGCGGATATTTTGACATATCTGTATTTTCATCGGATGAATGTAGATGCAAAAAATCCTCAATGGGAAGACCGCGACCGTCTGGTATTATCAAAAGGTCATGTATCACCGGGACTTTATTCTGTGCTCGCTTTAAAAGGCTTTTTGCCGGTGGAAGAGTTAATAACTTTCCGAAAAAGCGACTCCATGCTTCAAGGTCATCCGAATATGCACATGACACCCGGTGTGGATATGAGCACAGGTTCCTTAGGACAGGGGTTTTCGGTAGCTGTTGGTTTGGCGCTCGGCGCAAAAATCGGGGGTAAAAATTTTAGAACTTATGCGATTTTAGGCGACGGAGAGATCCAAGAAGGACAGATTTGGGAAGCGGCAATGTATGCCAGCGCAAAACACCTGGACTCATTAACCGCCGTGGTTGACAACAACGATCTGCAAATTGACGGCTCTATAGAGGACGTTAATTCGCCTTACCCGATACCGGAAAAATTCGAAGCTTTCGGGTGGAATGTTATCGAGATTTGTGCGCACGATTTCGATGAAATTGATGCGGCTTACAAAGCGGCCGAAAAGTGTAAGGGTAAACCGACGATGATAATTGCAAAGAGTATAAAAGGCAAAGGCGTTTCTTTTATGGAAAACAATTATAAGTGGCATGGTTCGGCGCCGAACGCCGAACAGTATGAGCAGGCAATGCGAGAACTGAATGCCGAGCTTGCAGAATTGGAGGCATAGATTATTATGAATGAACTGATTAAAACCGCTACGCGTGACGCTTATGGCAAAGCGCTGGTTGATTTGGGAAAAGTAAATGACAAAGTAATCGTTCTGGATGCGGACCTTTCGGCGGCAACAAAAACCATCATGTTTAAAAATGCATATCCCGACCGTTTTTTTAATACAGGCATTGCCGAATGCAACATGATGGGCATTGCGGGTGGTCTTTCAACATTAGGCTACACTGTTTTTGCAAGCTCGTTTGCAATGTTTGCTGCAGGGCGCGCTTTTGAACAGGTACGCAACTCCTTAGGTTATCCACACTTAAACGTTAAGATTGGGGCCACACACGCAGGTATCTCCGTTGGAGAGGACGGTGCCAGCCATCAATGCAATGAGGACATTGCATTGATGCGGACAATCCCGGGCATGGTTATTATCAACCCTGCCGATGATGTGGAGGCACGTGCAGCTGTTTTTGCCGCTGCCGCTTATGAGGGCCCCGTTTATCTGCGTTTTGGCAGATTGGCGCTCCCGAGAATAAACAAAGAAGATTATGATTTCGAAATCGGCAAGGCGGTTCACCTTTGTGAAGGCAAAGATGTTACCATTATTGCAACAGGACTTATGGTTAACGAAGCCTTAATAGCAAGAGAAAATCTTGCGAACATGGGGATTTCTGCCGCAGTTTTAAATATTCATACCATTAAACCGATTGACCGTGCTGCGATCATTGCCGCCGCAAAAGAGACAGGCGCAATCGTTACAGCCGAAGAGCATTCCATTATTGGCGGGCTTGGCGGAGCAGTTACAGAGGTTGTATGCGAAAGTGTACCGGTCCCGGTGTTGAGAGTCGGTGTTGAGGATGTGTTCGGCCGTTCAGGTCCCGGTGCCGAGTTGTTACACATATACGGACTCGATGCAGCCAACATTGTTGAAAAGGTAAAGAACGTCATAGCAATGAAATGATACAAACTATGTGGTTTACAATAAAGTCGGAGTTGAGGGTGTGGTGCAACTGAAACATGACATCGGTATTGAAACTTCATCGGAAGAGTTGAAAACTAAAAAAACAACTCCAAAGAATGAAAATAGATATATCATTATAATCATCAGTTTAGTTGCAATTGCTGTTTCATCTTTGACTTTATTGTTTTTTTTCGCATCACAAACGCAGCAAAAAATTGACAGCTACTACGCAGTTGTTTTTTCAAGATCAGATGGAGATTATTTTAGCAGCAGCAAAGGCGGATTTGAATTAAACAACAGCGCCGTGAAAAAACCCATCATTACCAAAGACAGCAGAAAAGTTTTGTATTATACCGCCTCTAGTGGTGCTGGAGGCGCTGCCGCGGGCACTACCGGCAACAAATTTGATTTACACTGCTGCGACCTCACCAGTAAAATTCAGATAAAAAAAGGCGGCTTTGTGGTTGATACGGGTATCGGCGGCGATATTAAGGTAAATGACGCAGGTCGTTTTCTTATTTACTCCAAGAAAAACGATTCAACCGGTGAAGTCGCTTTTTATCTTTCTGATTTAAAGAAGAAAAAGTCGACAAAATTTGAAAACAATATAAAGGAAATATTCCTTCTTTCGTCGGAGGAAGGAGTCTATTATACAAAAATCAAGGATTCTCAAACAGCTTTATATAAATACACTTTTTACAACGAACCGCAGCTTATTGCGGAATCAATCAAAAAAGTTTCTTTTTTTTCGGAAAACAGAAAAGATTCATTACTGCTTGAAACATTTGAAGAAGATACGGTTTTGTTTGGTTTAAGTATCATTGACGGATTATCAGATATAAAAGTTGTCTCCACCGGCGTTACGCAGGTTCTTTATGAAAAGTTTGTTCCGGGCGGGAATCTGTATTTTTTCAAATCTAATCCGGCAAACACCGCTTGGGAAGAAATTATCACAGATGATTTAAAGGAGCAGGATGAACAAATAGCCCAGCCGAACACGGATGACTATACTTTTATTTTTGGCTATTCTTATCAATACAGAAAAGACGTAACCGTTTATCAAGAAAAAGTAAACAGAGACGAACTCAGGGCGTCTATCAACAGAACAGTCGCGTCAGATAACCTTGTATCGAAAGGAATGGATTGTTTTGCCTACAATTCCACAGGGACTGTCAAGGTTGCTGAAAGTACCGTACCGGAAAGGATATTTGCCGTGTCAGGCACAGCAGAGCCCGCAGTGGTTTTTGAAAGATATGACTACAAGAAAAGTGAACTTACTTTTTCAAAGCTTGCGAAAATGCTCGGTTCCAATGACATGGCCGGTGTAACGGATTACGCCGTGAATGCTGTAAAAACTGCAACTGCATCACAGGGAATTCATATTGCTTTTGCCGGGGACAAAGCCGGCGGCCAAAGCCTAAACATTAGCGGGGAGGAAGCACAAGGATGTGTCTTTGGCTTTTCGACAGAGAGCAAATCATTATTCGTCGTAATGAAAGATGCTAAAGTCTTTGAATCGACATTTTTTAAATATGACAACAATAACGGAACTTTGTCAAAGCGAGAGGTTATTGATGTGAATATTTTAAGCTTTGATTTTGCCGGTGATTTTATCTGGTATCTCAAAACAGAAAAAGATGCAAACGAAGGGACTCTTTATTTGTATTCAAACGGTGCAAAAAAACAGGTGATCGGTTCCGTATTTTCTTTCATTTGCTTCGAAAACGGTGAGACTTTAATATTCAGGAATAAAAAGCAAAATCAAAGCGACCTTTCCGCGGATATGTATATTTATAGTGGTGAAAGCTGTATTCTGATCGATGAAAATGTTGATCTACATCATTTACGGTATAAAAACGCCAAGGAATTAGCATATATTAAGAACTTTGACGATGCAACCGGTGGTGATCTTTGTGTTTATGTTAGTGGAAAATCTGCCCTTGCTGCACAAGGTGCAAACGGAATTCTCTTGTTTTAATTTTATAAGAAGGAGCGACTGAAAATGAATGAGGATATTTTGATTAAGAGTGTTCTTTTTGGTGGATTTGATAAAAACGAAGTTCTCAAATATATTGAGAAAATTCAATCTGAGCATTATGATGAGTCTGAAACGATAAAACGAAAAGATGAAGAAAGAGAAAGCCTAAAAGAAAAGGTCGCTCAGTTTGAAGACAAACTTGCAAGCGAGCGCAGACGGTTTTCTGCTCTTGCGTCGTTAAATGACGAATATTGCGAAAGAATATATAATCTTGAAGAGCAAATGAAGGAGCAAAGCGCCCGTTTTGATAATATACAAGATGATTGTAACAGATTAAAGAAAGTGGAAGCACAAATCGGTGCTCTGCTGGTGGATGCTGTTCTGTATTCGGATAAAATGACTGAAAAAGCAAAAACAGCGGCGACGAGTATAACCGCCGATGCAAAAAACGCGCTGGTATCAACTGCAGAGGGTGTCAGTGAACTGAGTTCGGAAATTGTGCAGATTTCAAGCGGATTCAGTAACGATATTACAACTTTGGTTGAAAAGGTTGAAAGCCTTTCCGCAAGTTTGTCACTCTTCGCCGACCGATTTGAAACCGAGTGTGATGTCAGCCGAGAAAAATCATATGACGCTCAGGAAGTTTTTGAACATTTCTTTGCCCAGCAAAATGACGAAGAAAAAATTGACGATAGCGATGTATCTGACGAAAATGAACCGATACAGCCTGCCGTCGAAAGTCATTTGGCAGAACAAGAAGAAGTTGAGATCGGCGAAATAGTTGCTCAAAGTGAGCATAATGAACAACCCGAGCCTTCGGATGCCAAAGAAGAGCCTCTCAACATAATAGCCCCGACCAATGACGCTTGTGAAAACGAAGCAACGGATATATGGGATTATGAGACGGACAAGGGCGAAGAAACCAAACAGACCACTGCACAAACATCATATGACACAGACACCGGAGCAGAAATTGATAGCAGTTTAGAACCTCAAACGGTTGAGGTTTTTGATAAGCCGGAAGAGCCGGAAGAAC
>JAAYFA010000040.1 GCA_012728445.1 Clostridiales bacterium
ACAAACAAGACGCAGAAAAGCACCCGATTTCGGGTGCTTTTTTTGTAATTATCCTAAAAAGTCAGCTTTACTCTTGCCCCGCACCCGCCGCCAACAGTGCGTTGGCTATTGGCAAATCGTACGGGTAGGTAATTTTGAGGTTGAACACCTCACCGCAGACAATATGTACCGGTTCGTCTTGGAGCGTAAAAACCGCACAGACATCCGTCAAGTTTGCTTTTTGAGCCGGTGTGAGTTGCGCCAGCGTTTTTTGTAACTTTCTTACATTAAAAGACTGTGGGGTTTGTGTTTGCCACATCCGCCCGCGCTCGGGTACAAAGCACACGTTTTTTCCATCCGCACTTTCGGCAATGGTGTCGCAAGCAGGGATGTAAGTGCCGCAGGCGCCGTTGCGCTTGGCTGACGCAATATTTTCGTTGATGATTCTTTGCGTAACAAACGGGCGAACGGCATCGTGGGTGACGATGATTGTTTGATCATCCAAACCAAAATGTTGTTCTGTATAACAAAGTGCCCGGTCAAGGGTGTCGTTGCGGTCCTGCCCGCCTGTCGTCACGGCAATTCTATCGGTTTGCCCGAAATTTTCTTCCAACAGAGTGCAGGTGGGCTTTACCCACTGCTCGGGGCAAAGAATTAAAACCTTGTCAATCGCCGCGTTTTTGTAAAACTTTTCGATTGTGTGCAGAATAACCGGTTTTTCGCCAAGCGTGAGGTACTGCTTGGGCGTTTCACTACAGCCCATCCGGCTGCCGGAGCCGCCGGCAAAAATCGCACCGATAACCATGGATTCCACCCCGTTTGTCTTTTAATCAAGAGAGATTATAGGTCGGTCGGCAATCTTTTCATCGTGGGGAACAAGAGCACGTCGCGGATGGAATGACTGTCCGTAAGGAGCATGGTCAAACGGTCAATGCCGATGCCGATGCCGCCTGTGGGGGGCATACCGTATTCCAAAGCGGTTAAAAAGTCTTCGTCCGTTTTGTTTGCTTCAACATCGCCCGCTGCCCGCAGAATCTCCTGTGCTTCAAAACGCCCGCGCTGGTCAATCGGGTCATTGAGTTCGGAGAAGGCGTTGGCAATTTCCCTGCCGGTGATGAAGAGCTCAAAACGCTCGGTATAATCCGGGTTAGACGGTTTGCGCTTGGCGAGAGGCGAAATTTCCACCGGGTGGTCCAGAATAAAGACCGGTTGAGTCAAATGCTCTTCCGCATATTTTTCGAAAAAGAAGTTGAGGAAGTCGCCTTTTTTATGGATGGCTTCAAACTCAATGTCGGGCTGTTTGGCAAGTGCCTTTGCGCCTTCAAGGTCCAGTGTATCAAAGTCAATATCGGCATACTTTTTGACCGCATCCACCATGGTGAGGCGCTCAAAAGGCTTTGAAAAGTCAATTTCAACGCCGTCGTAGGTGACGACGGGCGTACCGAGCACTTTGACGGCGACGGTGCGGATGAGGTCTTCCACGAGGTCCATCATGCCGTTGTAATCGGTATAAGCCTGGTACAGCTCCAGCAGCGTAAACTCCGGATTGTGCCGCACGGAAAGGCCTTCGTTGCGGAATACACGACCGATTTCGTAAACGCGCTCAAGCCCGCCGACGATTAGCCGCTTATGGTAGAGTTCCAGCGAAATACGCAAGAACAAATCCTCATCCAAAGAATTATGGTGGGTAGTGAACGGCCTTGCCGCCGCCCCGCCCGCAATGGGAACAAGCATCGGCGTTTCCACCTCAATAAAATTCTGTTCGTCCAGCCTGTTGCGGATTTCCCTTATAATAAGAGAACGCTTGATAAAATTCTGCTTGACTTCGGGGTTGACGATTAAGTCAATGTAGCGCTGACGGTAGCGGGTATCCGTATCCTTAAGCCCATGAAATTTTTCGGGCAAAGGGAGGAGCGACTTTGATAAAAGTCGTATCTGCTTCGCGTGTACGGAAATTTCGCCCCGACGGGTGCGGAAGACAAAGCCTTTGACTTCCACAATGTCGCCAATATCCCATTTTTTGAATTCGGCAAAGGTATCTTCACCGATATCGTTCACGCGCACATAAATCTGCATACGGCCCGTGCGGTCGTGTATGTCAATAAAATTTGCTTTGCCCATGTCGCGCCAAGTCATGATGCGCCCGCAGATGGAAACATCTGTGTTCTCCATCGCGTCAAAGCACTCGATAATTTCCGCCGCGGTGTTGAGTTGTTCGGCAGTTGTTATTTTAAACGGGTCCTGCCCCGCCGCTTTTAAAGCATCGAGCTTGTCGATGCGGATTTGGCGCAGGGCATTGGTGTCCTGGACTTCCTCAATTTCCTCCGGGTTTACCGGTGTGGTGTTATCGTCAGCCATAATCATTGGTATCCTTTCATGAGTGGTTTTTAACCGCTTAGCAACTTGCGAAATGCGGCAAGAGCAGAAATGCGGCAAGAGCAGAGCCCTTGCCCTACGTTTTTCTGCTTATACAAATTTTTTCTGAATCTTGTAGGGATAGGGCTCTGCTCTATCCGAAAATAAATTTTGCAAGCAGCTAAAAAATAATCGACTATCGTGAAGAAAACGGGCGGCGGGCTTTGCCCATCGCCCGTTTGTTATTCTACGGTTTTGTGATTTTGACTATTTTAAACGATAAAACTGTGCCGCTTGGGATTGTCACCTTCACCGTTTCGCCTTTCTTGTGCCCAATAAGGGCTTTGCCGATTGGCGACTGGTCGGATATGATGCCTGCATCCGGATCTGCTTCGTTCTTGCCGAGGATCTGATACTCCGCGTCCTTATTCGTTTCTAAATCGCGAATTTTGACCTTTGAACCCGCTCGCACGGCTTCGGTCCCGATTTGCGTTTCGTCAATGATAGAGACATTGAGCAAATCTTTTTCTATTTTGGATATGCGCGCTTCCATCTTCGCCTGTTCATTCATTGATTCGTTATACTCGGCGTTTTCGGAAAGGTCGCCGAAAGAACGGGCCACGCTAATTCTTTCCGCAATTTCGTCCCGACCGGTGGTTTTTAATTCCTCAAGCTCTTCATTTAGTTTTTGATAACCTTCTCGGGTTAATACTGTTTCTTCCATGAGCGCAACCATCCTTCTTTCTGACTCAAAAATAAGAATGCTAACTGTACTAACCGCGCCGCACGCCGGCGAGTGTCGAACAGTTTGCATTGATAATACCGACATTATAGATAAAGTGATCGGCCCTGTCAAGCATAACCTTGGTGCCGATACCGAAACGCACACTTACGCATGCAGATTCAGTTTGTCAATCTTTCATAATTCGTGCAACTTCGTCTTTTGTAAGTTTGCGGCATTCACCGGATTTTAGGTTGTCGTCAAGCGCAAGATCGCCTATCTTTGTACGTTTAAGCGCAACAACTTCGTTGCCAAGCGCAGCAAACATTCGCTTAATCTGGTGGTATTTGCCTTCTCGTATCTTGACCTTTATCAGCGGGCGGTCTTCTTCTTCCAAAACTTCAATGTACGCAGGCAAACAAGCCGTGCCGTCGGAAAGGGTGATGCCGCGCTCAAGACGCTCGGCCGCTCCGTCTTCGAGCGGATGTTTAAGGCGTGCCTCGTAAGTTTTGAACACATGGTTTTTGGGGGACAGAATCCGATGGGCAAAATCTCCGTCATCGGTAATGAGCATGAATCCGGTCGTGTCTTTGTCCAGCCGGCCGGTGGGGAAAAGCCCACGTCTGTATATTTTTTCCGGCAGGAGGTCGATAACGGTTTTTGTTCTGACATCCTTTGCGGCGCTTAAAATGCCCGCGGGCTTGTTGAGCATGATGTAAACAAACCGTTTAACCTTAAACGCTTTATCAAATAGCGCTAGGGTATCGCTCTCCATGTCGAATTTGGCATCCGGCGAGGTTACCA
>JAAYFA010000373.1 GCA_012728445.1 Clostridiales bacterium
GGATAAAGTGTTGTTGGTTGAGGTTGTTGAAGAGTAGGGTGATGAAGCTTGGACACCATCAAAGTCAATTCGGTAAACAGTAAGGCTGAAGATTTATTTGTTCAGCTTTTTTGCGAAACCTTTGGTCCGGATAAGGCGGAAAATCTCTATATCCAATATCCGTTTGTGGATATCTATGGCGGCAGAAGATATATTGATTTTGCACTCGAAAATGAGGACATGCGCATTGCAATTGAAATCGATGGCGAAACATATCATAACCCCAAAAAAGTATCGGACAACAAATATTTTGATGACCTGCTAAAACAAAACAGCATGGTGCATGAAGACTGGAAGGTTTTCCGTTGGGCATATAATCAACTGGCAAAGCAACCCGAAAAGGTGAAGGATGAATTGATAACTTTTTTGGGTGAAACGCCGTTTTTTATGGAGTTAGAAGATTTTTTGCCGGCGCAGAAAGGTAAAACCTTTGAATTGCGCGAATATCAGCAAGAGGCGATAGATAATCTGAAAAAGATGCGCGAAGATGGCGAAACAATCGCGTTGCTATACCATGCCACAGGTGTCGGTAAAACTGTCACCGCCGCGGAAGACGCAAAGGCAGTCGGAGGCAGAACCCTGTTTTTAGTCAATGCGCTTAAACTTGCCGACCAGGCAGAAAAAACTTTTGCGAGTGTTTGGCCCGAGAAGAGTAGAGGGCAATATACAGGGAGCGCAAAAGAAAAAGATGCCGATATTGTTTTTGCCACGGTTCAGAGTATTTCAAAAAGTCTCGGCGAGTTTTTACCGAATTCTTTTGACTATATTGTTGTTGACGAGTGCCACCACGCAGCATCGAAAACTTACAAAAAGATATTCAGCTTTTTTAGACCGAAATTCATTCTCGGCTTAACCGCTACACCCGAACGCTCGGATGGCGAAGATATGCTCGAACTTTTTCAGAATGTCGCCCACAAAATGGATTTAAAAACAGCAGTCGAAAAAGGTATATTGGTTCCGATTCGCTGTATCAGGGTGAAAACAGATATTGACTTGTCAAATGTCAGAATTAACGGTATCAAATATAATTCGCAGGATTTAGAAAGCAAACTGTTTGTGCCGGAGCGAAATCAGTTAATTGTCGATACCTACCTAAACAATGTTATCGGTAAAAAGACTGTCATCTTTTGTGCCAGTGTTAACCATGCGACCGAGATTGCAAAACTACTCAGGGAACGCGGCGTTAAATCCGAATCCGTTTCCGGGCAGGACAAAGTTGAAACAAGAAACCGGATTTTGGAAGCTTATGAAAACGAAGATATCAGTGTGCTGTGCGCCTGCGAC
Organism: Clostridiales bacterium; assembly: GCA_012728445.1. Taxonomy (GTDB): domain Bacteria; phylum Bacillota; class Clostridia; order Oscillospirales; family Acutalibacteraceae; genus UBA1447. Next base: position 1,324 of record JAAYFA010000373.1, read on the forward strand.
CTGTTGAACGAAGGCTGGGACAGCCCGCATACCGAAGTGCTGTTTATGGCACGGCCGACAATGTCAAAAACCATTTATTTACAACAGCTTGGCAGGGGCACAAGAAAATGCTACGGCAAAGAGGATTTGCTGGTTTTCGACTTTGTTGATAATGCCAATATGTTCAACGCGCCGTATTCACTTCATCGTCTGTTGAACATTTCGCAATACCGCCCAAAGGAATATGTTCTTGCTCCATTTGATAAACGAAAACTGGAATTTGATCTATTAAGAGCAGGCGAAAAGCCGGCAGCATATCTTGATGTGCCGATAGGCATTGACGATTATGAAATAATTGATATCTTTAACTGGCAGGATGAAGCAAAGGATATGATTTCACAATTGGAGTTTGTCCGCATGGTGGATGTGCAAGCCGAAACTATTGAAAAATATGTCAGGGATCAAAGAGTAATCCCCGACATGGCAGTGCCTATCAGCGAAACAAGGTGCTTCAACTATTTTCGTGAAGATACAATTAAAATGTATGCTAAAAAATTCAATTGGGATTTAATTACAGGCTCTAATATCAAAGATAAGTTTATGGACTTCATCTCAAGAATGGACATGAGTTTTTCATACAAACAAGTTTTGCTCAAAGCTGTTTTCGACCATATAGACA
>JAAYFA010000363.1 GCA_012728445.1 Clostridiales bacterium
CACCGGCTACACCGAGGATTTCTCCGCCGCTGAGATCAAATGTCACATCGTTCAGCGCTTTGCGGTTATCCTCGTTAATGACACTCAAATGAATAACTTCTAACAGGTGTTCTTCTTTATCTGTCTGCGGTCTGTCTATTGAGAGTTCAACGGGTCTGCCAACCATTAGTTCTGTTAATTGTTTTGCGTTTGTTTGCGATGTAATGACGGTTTCAACACTTTTGCCTTTGCGCAAGATGGTAATACGGTCACTGATAGCCATCACTTCGTTGAGTTTATGGGTTATAATGACAATAGCGCAACCTTCGTCACGCATTTTTCGCAGGATGATGAAAAGCTTTTCTATTTCTTGCGGCGTTAATACCGCTGTAGGTTCGTCCAGAATTAAGATGTTGGCCCCGCGGTAAAGTACCTTTAAAATCTCGATGGTTTGTTTTTCGCTGACTGACATGTTGTAGACCTTTTTTTCGGGGTCGATTTCAAGTCCGAATTTTTTACTGATTTCCAAAATCTCAGCAGAGAGCACAGATTTGCTCTTTCTTTTGCCGGGCTTTGTGCCCATCACAATATTTTCTCTTGCTGTCAAGACATCAACAAGTTTAAAATGCTGATGAATCATGCCAATGCCCAAGGCAAAAGAGTCTTTTGGAGAGTTGATGGTTATCTCGTTGCCTCTTACAAAGATAGAGCCGCTGTCGGGATGATAGATGCCCGAAAGCATGTTCATCAGTGTTGTTTTCCCTGAACCGTTTTCGCCTAAAAGAGCTAAAATCTCTCCGGTTTGAACGGAAAGATGAATATCGTCATTCGCAACGACGGTTCCGAATGTTTTTGTTATGCCCTTTAATTCAATAGCAAGGTTTTGCTCTGTCATATTATTATCACCCGGAAAGTCAAATTTTAAAGGCACACCCGAAAATGTGCCCCATAAAGAAATGTTGAATATTTTGAGGGGGCACAATATCGTGCCCCCTCAAAGCTAAATTACAGCAGTTCTACGCCTTGAATATAGTAGTCAATTCCGCCGGTGATTTGTGCGTCTGTCAGTTTTTCGCCGGCACCGATGATTTGTTTGCCTGTGTTGTCAAGGATTGGGCCGTCAAAAACAAACAGAGAACCATCTCTTATTTTTGCTTTTGCAGCTTCGACAGCTTCTTTTGTGCCGGGGGCCGCAATGGCTTCGTTGATTGGGGAGATATCAATCAGGCCGACATTCATGCCTTCATAATAGTTGGTGGGAGACCATTTGCCTTCAACAGCTTTTTTAACAGCGTCGGTATAATAAACGCCCCAGTTCCAAATAGGTGCACAAAGGTGACCCTTTGGTGCGAAAGGAGTCATATCCGAGTTGTAGCCGCAGCCGAACATGCCGGCTTTTTCCGCTTCTGTTTGTGTGGTGTCGGAGTCACAGTGCTGACCTAAAACAACACAGCCTGCGTCAAGAAGAGCTTTTGCAGCTTCCGCTTCTTTTGTGGGGTTGTACCATTCGCCGGTAACCTTAACTTTAACAACAGCTTCAGGATACACGGATTGGATACCGAGTGCCCAAGCATTGATTCCGCCTGTCACTTCAGCCATTTTAACGTCCATTGCCGCAACATAGCCGAGCAGTGGTTTATTGAGTTCCTTAGCTTTTAAACCGGCTACGATACCGGCAAGGTAACGGGCTTCATAAATACGGCCGAAATAATTGTTGAAGTTGACTTCATTGCTCTTATAACCGGAACAATGAGAAAAGATGATGTCTTGGTATTTGGCATCTTTTGCAAATTCATCCATCGTGTCCATGTAGTTAAAACTTGTGGCAAAGATGACATTGCAATCTTCGTCAATTAATTCTTGAATTGCAGTCTTTGTGGCAGTTTTGTCGTTATCGTCAATTTCGTCCTTCTCGATGATTTGGTTGTCGTTCAAACCGAGGTTTGACTTCATTTCCATAATACCCGAATGATGTGCAAAGGTATAACCGGAAGGTTCCTCTATGCTGGTGATGTGCAATACGCCGATCTTAATCTTATCCTGTGCGATTGCGGCTGTGCCGGCGAGTGCTGTGGTTGCCTCTTTTGTAGTATCTTTGTCGGTTTTACCGTTGCATGCGGCAAGTGAGAAGACAAAGGTGGCTGCGAGGACGAGAGAGAGAATTTTTTTGAACCTTTTCATTTACATTCCTCCAAAATTTATTAACCAAAGACAATTTTACCATTGTCCATTGATTCAATTATAGCGAGGGACTCGACCCTTATACCCGAGCTTCTGATCGCTTGCCCTCCTTGCTGGAACCCTTTTTCAATAACAATTCCTGCGCCTGCAAGTTTTGCACCGGACTTTTTAACAATATCAATTAATCCTGTCAAAGCCGAACCGTATGCTAGGAAATCGTCAAGAATAAGGATGGTATCATCTTTATCGAGATACTTTTGACAAACACCGATGCACGCTTTTGCATTTTTTGTGAAAGAAAACACATCACAGGAATAAATTTCACCTTCGGCATTCCGGTTAACTCCCTTTTTTGCAAAAACAACCGGGGTATTAAAGTACTGAGCCGTTATGCACGCAATGCCGATGCCCGATGCCTCAACAGTTAGGATTTTAGTGATTCCGGCATCGGCATACAGGCGAAAAAACTCTTTGCCGATTTCGTTAAGCAAGGCCACGTCAATTTGGTGGTTGAGGAACATGTCAACCTTTAACACTTCCGACCCGATGACTGTTGCTTGCTCAAGGATACGTTGTTTGAGAAGTTCCAATATGGATTCACCGACTAACTCATAATATATAGATAGGTTTTGATAGGCTTCGCACCAACCCTTTAACAGTCTACAGTATATTTGAAAACAATCCTAAAATCAAGCAAAATTTAGTATATTGTGATATTTCACTGATAATTTTAAAATAACCACTATATATAGTCAAATTGCTAAATTGAGCAGTTCAAATCTTCCTGTTTACAAAATTGAACATTTTTTTAGAAACACCTTGCAATAATCATTTTGTTATGCTAATATAACTAACGTTCGGCAATTTGAATGATTTGTTTTGAGGTTGCCGTTGCGCTATTGTGGCCCGGTAGTTCAGCTGGTTAGAACGCTAGCCTGTCACGCTAGAGGTCGACGGTTCGAGTCCGTTCCGGGTCGCCATTTTTTTGCTGCTATGGCTCAGGTGGCAGAGCACATCCTTGGTAAGGATGAGGTCACCGGTTCGAATCCGGTTAGCAGCTCCAAAATCCCCGAAAACTTTTTTAAAGAGTTTTCGGGGATTTTACTATTCCCATATAAGTGTTCATGCTGAGTATAGAATTCGATGGAAGAATCCAACTCGAGATAAATCTCAAAAACTTTTAAAATAACCGTTAAAAACTTTGAAAATACATTGCAAACTTTGTTGCTTATGTTATAATACTTTTAAATGCTTCAAGGAAAACAACGATAGTTGTTGTAGAAGCGGTATTTTTTAGTCTAATTTAACAAGGAGGAAAATCATGAGCGAAAAACTTATCAACGCAAAATGTGAGCACTGCCCGGATCAAGATACGGAATTTGGAGAAATTGATGCGATTATTGACATTTATAGGGAAAAGGAAGGTTGCCTGATTCAAGTTTTGCATGCCGCTCAGGGAATTTATGGTTATTTGCCGCTGCCGTTGCAACGATATATTGCAGATGCCTTGGATTTACCTATTTCCGAAGTGACGGGTGTCGTTTCCTTTTACTCCTTCTTCTCACCCACGCCAAGGGGCGAACACACAATCCGAGTCTGCCTTGGGACTGCGTGCTATGTTCGGGGCGGCAAAAAACTCGTTGAGCATCTTGAAAAAACGCTCGGTGTGGAACTTGGCGGCACAACAGAGGATGGAAAATTTACTTTTGAGATCGCTCGTTGCATCGGCGCTTGCGGTTTGGCACCGGCCATGATGATTGATGACGTCGTATACAAACAAGTTACCACGAGCAAAATTAATTCAATATTAGCCAAATATTAATAGAGGGGAGACTCAAGATGCTTATCAAGAACAGTTCAGACCTACAACAAATTAAGAATGATTATTTAGCCAATGTCGACAAATTCAGCCATCAGGTGCTTGTTTGCGCAGGCGCCGGCTGTGTTTCCTCGAACTGCGGGCTTGTAAGAGATGCTGTTATTCAAGAGCTGGAAGCGGTGGGGAAAGCCGACAGCGTTATGGTTTACGAAACCGGCTGCATGGGTACTTGCGCGGTGGGTCCGGTCATGCTGATTTTACCCGAGAAAATCTTTTACACATCCTTAACACCGGAAATCGCAAAAGAAATTGTCAGAGCTCATATTGTAAACAACGAAATTATCGAAAAGTATACTTTTTTTGACCAAACGCTTAATAAAAATGTACCTGTAATTGACGATATCACTTTCTTTAAAGAACAAGTGCGCATTGCGTTGCGCAACTGCGGTATTATTGATTACAGAGACATTGAAGCATACATTGCGCATGACGGTTATTTTGCGGCGGCGCAAGCCTTTGCCGAGATGTCTCCGCAAGGTGTTATTGATGAAGTCAAGGCCTCCGGGCTCAGGGGTAGGGGCGGTGCGGGCTTCCCGACGGGGATAAAATGGCAAGCCGGTTTGAATGCCGAGAAAGGCCAGAAATATCTTGTCTGCAACGCAGACGAAGGTGACCCCGGTGCCTTTATGGACAGAAGCATTATTGAAGGTGATCCGCACACCCTCATTGAAGGCATGGTTTTAGGCGCTTATGCGATTGGCGCAACAAAAGGGTACGTGTATATCAGGGCGGAGTACCCCATAGCAATTGAACGACTTGACGCTGCCTTGGAGCAAGCCCGTGAATACGGGCTCCTGGGCTGTAAACTTTTCGGCACAGACTTTGAGTTTGATTTAGAAATCAGAATCGGCGCAGGTGCTTTTGTTTGCGGTGAAGAAACGGCGCTTATGTCCTCCATAGAAGGGCATAGAGGCGAGCCGCAGCAGAAACCGCCATTTCCGTTCCAAAAAGGTCTTTTCGGCAAACCAACTATTATTAATAATGTGGAAACCTTAGCAGGTGTCCCTTCCATCATATTAAAAGGCAGTGCGTGGTACAGCCAATATGGTACAGACAAAGCAAAAGGCACCAAAGTATTCGCGCTTGCCGGTGATATTGTCAATACAGGCATTGTTGAAGTCCCTATCGGTATGCCTTTGGGCGATATTCTCTTTAAAATCGGCGGGGGCATGATGGACAAAAAGCGCTTTAAGTCGGCGCAAATCGGTGGACCTTCCGGCGGATGTGTAACACAGGATAATTTGAACACGCCGACGGACTATGAATCGCTTACCATGCTCGGCGCAATTATGGGTTCCGGCGGTCTTATCGCCATGAATGAAGATACCTGTATGGTCGATACAGCTCGGTATTTTATGGACTTTATTCAAGAAGAGTCCTGCGGCGAATGCCTAGCCTGCCGTGTCGGCACCAAGCGTATGCTCGAAATACTCGAGCGCATAACTCGCGGCGAGGGTGTTGACGGCGATATTGAGCTGCTGGAAGAACTGGGCGAAACCATTCAGCAAACAGCCATGTGCGGCCTGGGTCAAACCGCACCGAACCCCGTACTCAGCACAATTCGCTACTTCAGGGATGAGTACGAAGAACACATCAAATATAAATACTGCCGCGCCGGTGTATGTGCAGACCTGTTTATTTCACCATGTGAAAACACTTGCCCTGCAAATGTAAATATTCCGGGCTATGTCGCTTTGATAGCGTCAGGCCGCTTCATGGATGCATATGATCTAATACGTCAGGAAAATCCATTGCCGGCAATTTGCGGCAGAATTTGCACGCATCCTTGCGAAGATAAATGCCGCAGAGGTGCCGTTGACGAACCGGTTGCAATTTGCGATCTCAAACATTTCGTCGCAAATTATGCGTTCAAGAACGAGCGGCGATACGTTGAAGATATTGTTTTGCCGAAGAACGGCAAAAGGGTTGCGATTATCGGTGCCGGCGCATCGGGGTTAACGAGTGCGTATTATCTCGCAAGAATCGGATACGAAGTCGATATCTACGAGTCACAATCAGTCGCCGGCGGCGTTTTAGCTTTCGGCATTCCGGAATATCGTCTCCCCGCAGATGTTCTTAAAAAAGAAGTTTCCACCATCGAACAACAAGGCGTCAATATTATATTGAACACCGAGGTCGGTAAAGACATTGAATTTAAATATCTAAAAGAAGCTTATGACGCAATTTTCATCTCAACAGGCACGCAGTTCCCCGCAAAGGTTAATGTACCGGGTGAGGACCTGCCCGGCGTCATACCGGGAGTTGAGTTCCTTAAGGACGTTAAGCTGTATAACTGTGTGGATTTACAAGATGAAAATGTGGCGGTAATAGGCGGCGGCAACACAGCGATTGACTCCGCGCGAACCGCGCTGAGACTCGGTGCTAAAGAGGTCACCGTTCTTTACCGCAGAACACTCGATAATATGCCGGCGTATGAGGTCGAAATTGAGGAAGCCCTTAACGAAGGGGTGATTATTCTGGAGCTTGTTTCTCCGGTGCGCTTTATCGCGGGTGAAAACGGAAAACTTGCCATGGTTGAATGTGTCCGCAGAGAAATCAGCGACTTTGACAGCAAAGGCAGACGCAACACGACACACATCGAAGGGTCGAATTTCATTCTTGAGGTCGACACGGTGATTGTGGCGGTCAGCCAGTATGCGGACCTTCCGTTTATTAAGAAAACTGAAATTGGCGTAACCAATTGGGGGACATTTATTGTTGACCCCAAAACGCTGATGACGACGATGCCCGGTGTTTTTTCCGGCGGTGATGTGGCGAGAGGACCGGAAGATGTTATTCGGGCCATTGCCGACGGTAAACACGCAGCCATATCCATTGACAAATACCTTGGTGGAAGCGGTAAGCTGAACAAAGGCAGAATCATTGAAATCCCTGAAATCATTGATGAAGACGAAGTTATCATACATAATAGATTCCCACAGGAGATGTTGCCGCTGGACAAAAGAACCAGTAGCTTTGATGAGGTTGTCTTAGGATATCACAAACTAAACGCAGTAGCTGAAGCAATGCGTTGCTTGCACTGCGATAGGAGGTAGAAATGATGATTAATTTAACGATTAACGGCAAAACCGTTCAAGCGCCCGATGGCAGTACGATTATGGAAGCCGCAAAGGCAAACCATATCCTCATCCCAAGCCTTTGCTACCTTGAAAATACGCATGCGATAGGTTCCTGCCGTATTTGTGTTGTCGAAGTGGAAGGTGCCAAGACCTTACAGGCCTCCTGCATCACAAAGGCAGCCGAGTGCATGGTTGTTAAAACAAACACCGATAAAGTGAGAAATGCACGCAAAGTTCTTTATGAACTGATGCTTTCGGACCATAACAAGGACTGTCTATCGTGCCGGCGCAGTCAAAGCTGCGAACTCCAGGAACTGGGGAAAATGCTGGGCGTTGAAGAGTCAAGATTTGAAGGCGATACACTGCCTTGTATTGTTGATGTGTCGGTCTCGATAACCAGAGACATGTCAAAGTGTATTCTTTGCCGTCGTTGCATCACAATATGTAACGAAATCCAAGGCACGAGTATTCTGAACGCTCAAAACAGAGGGTTTAAAACCGTTGTCGGGCCGTCGATGGATTTGGCTATCGGCGCTGTTAACTGCGCGTTTTGCGGTCAATGTACGGTGGTCTGCCCGGTCGGCGCTTTGATGGAAACTAGTTCCACGCAAAAAGTGTGGGATGCGCTTAATGACCCCAAAAAGCGCACGGTTGTTCAGATTGCGCCGGCTATCCGTGTTGCTATCGGCGAAGAATTTGGTTATGCGCCGGGTTCCCGTGTAACGGGCAAGCTTGCCTCCGCTTTATCGGATTTAGGGTTTGATGATGTGTTTGACACCAACTGGGCAGCAGACCTTACCATTATCGAAGAAGGCACCGAATTTTTGAGCAGAGTGAAATCAGCACTCACCGGCGGCAAAGCGGTATTGCCAATTATAACAAGCTGTTCTCCGGGTTGGATTAAATTCGTAGAGCACAATTTCCCCGAGGAACTTGATCATTTGTCCACCTGCAAATCACCTCATGCGATGATGGGTGCGGTCGTTAAATCTTATTATGCGGAAAAAATAGATGTTGACCCCAAAGACCTTTATGTCGTGTCCGTTATGCCCTGTACTGCGAAAAAGTTTGAAATCACACGCCCGGAAATGGTGAATAATGGCGTACCAAATGTGGATGCCGTTATTACGACACGTGAACTTGCGGAAATGATTAGGACAGCGGGTATCGATTTTGTGAACCTGCCCGACGGCGAATTTGACAAACCGCTTGGTTTGTCTACCGGTGCGGCAGATATATTCGGTGTAACCGGCGGCGTCATGGAAGCGGCGCTCAGAACCGTTTACGAAATCGTTACCGGGCGTGAACTGCCTTTTGTGCAGCTACATGTAACGCCTATTGTCGGACTTGACGGAGTTAAGGAGGCAACGGTAAAAATTGAACAAGTGCTTCCGGACTACAGTTTCCTTGAAGGCGTTGAGGTTAAAATTGCCGTTGCGAGCGGCCTTAAACATGCACGCACATTGATGCAGCAAATAGCAGACGGTAACTCGCCATACCACTTCATTGAAATCATGGGTTGCCCGGGGGGCTGTATAACAGGCGGCGGTCAACCGAGAAGTTCGGACCCTGATGTAGCGCAAAAACGTTTAGAGGGCATATATGACGAGGATGAATCAAAAGTATTGAGAAAGTCGCATGAAAATCCTTCCATTATAGCTTTCTACAAAGATTATCTTGGCGAGCCCAACGGACACAAAGCACACAAACTCCTTCACACCCACTACACAAAGCGCGGTGTGTATAATCAACTCGACGAGGACGCTGCTACCCAGGTTCCGCAAACGCCTGTGGAAGAAAAACCGGAAGTAGAAGTTTCTCCAATGGCTGTTCAGCTGCAAAAGAGGGACATTACCGGTGCCAAAGCACAACAGGATATAAGCGCCGTTCATGCAGGGGCGCTTGAAAATGAAAACACAAAGCTTAAAGACGAATTGGCGGATATGCAGAAAACGGTGGAAACATTGAAGAGAGTTGTTTCGGAATACTCTAAAAAGTAAATAAACGCAAAGCAAAAGTCCTCCTCAATATAAAATTGAGGAGGACTTCTATTTAAACGATCTGGTTGGTTGTTATGCTCTGAATATCCAAAACTCGCTCATCATGACGCCGGCTGTCGGTTCGCCAATTTCTAATTTGATGCATCCGTTTTCGAATACATGAGCGGGGAGGGAATAGGTGGCCGTTTCAAAGCCCGGCGCTAACATTTCCTTGTCAAACTGTTCATTGCGCTTGCCGCCGTATTGAGCCCCTTCATATATCTTGGTATTGTTTGCCATAATGCGGTGATGCTTAAGCGAAGCATTTTTTTTGGAGCTGTAAGTAACTCTCAGCTTATAATCCATGCCGGGGACGAACCCGCCGAGTTTACAACGAAAAGTAAAATGGTCGTACAGTTTTAACATAGACATCGGGATATTGCCGTTGTTAACATCCGGTCTGTCGCCCTGGTAGTCTATGTAAAACTCACCGTCTTGCGGTATACCCAGGACGTCAAAGCCGTGTTCGGCAAGCGAAAAATAATACTCATCTGCTTCTGCAACGTTTCTGTTTAAGATTCTGTTGATAAAGCTTAAGCCTTCATCCGCCGGCATTGCCAAAGCGGCTTGAACTTTATTTAAAAGCCAAGGACGGTCCGTTACCGGTAGATCAATGGTATCAAGTGTTGCCCCGCGTTCCCAACCATCGGTGCCGTAGTTCTCAACATCCAACTGTAGGCCAATTAGGTGGAATAACTTGTCGGCAAGAGCAAAAATATCTTTGTGCAGTGCTTTGTATTCTTCATCAAAGTCAACAGACAAGATTTCTTTTGCTGCTTCAAGTGCACCTTTATGGAGTTCATATTTCGCTTTCTCAATTAGTTCCGTTTCAAAAATACGACGACGCCTTACAAGCGCGTCACATTCAGCGCGGAACAGGCACATAACAAAACGCCAGTTATCAGTAATGGAAGGGTGTTGCTCCAGCAAATCTTGCCAAATACTTAAAGTTGTCTCAATATGTGGGTTCTCATAAGGATCGCCTTCCCAGTTCAGCTCCAACCCCAAAATGCCGTCGGCAACTTTCTTTGCCGGCAAGCCAAAAAAGAAAACACGGGAATAGTCGAGCAGGGTGTCGTACAACGAAACATCAGGGAAGAAATCCATGTCGCTCCACACCATTTTATTGATGTCGTCGTTGACGCCTTCGGAATAGCTGACACTGCCAACCACATAACGGCGTACAAGGCGGTGGAGGAGCCGGAACTCTGTCGGGCGAGGATTGATGCTTTCACGGCTCAGCGTGCTTGCAAGCGAAAAATGCCAATCGTCGCGGTTAAAGTGGACCGGGTGTTCGCAGCGAACATTATGAGTTATATCCGGGTAAAACCGGATGGGGTATTTTGCCGGTAGTCTGCGCCGCAGTTTATCTAGCGTAAAGGCTCTGTTAGGGCCTGTGATAACACCGGTAATCTCGTCGGGGAGTTGTTCCATCTTTTCAATAAAACCTTCGCCCCAGTCCGGCATGGAGTGCGGTCTTTGTGCCGAAGGCCACATCTCGGCCTCAGGATGCGCTTGTTTCATGGCTTTTGATATGGCGATACAGCGGTCGACAAACTCACGGGATTCAAACTCTCCCGGGTCGCCGCCGGGCGGAAAAACAGCATTCAAACGAGGCATCATTTCAAATACTCTTTTGCGCCGTGCGACCGCATCTTCAACGCTCTCGTTATTGTTCGGGTACCAAATGGAAACATCCATGTCAAGCTCATCAGCCAGGCGGGTTGCTTCAACCAAAAGCTCTTCGATGTCGTATTTCATCAGACGGTTTTTCTTTTGCACAAATTTTTCTATCGGCATGTGCTCGCACATATTGCTACCGAAAAACATCATGTCCCGATAGTAACGGTAATAGTCATCGAATGACCAGGCATCATAGGTGTTCGGTGTTGTGCGATAACCGAGCTGGTGCCCTCTCATTTTCATTGCGGGGATGTATTTGCCTGTAATATCTTTAATCAACATAATTGCGCCACAGTCATATGTGGTTTTCCTGAGAAAATAGGAAAAACCAAAAATTAATCCTCTAAGCCCATATGCGGAAATTTTGAGCACAGAACCCTCAAGTTTTAAATCATAGGAGTCTTTATTCGGCAAGATTGTCTCATCGCAAAGCTCGAAAATTACGGCAGGGGTGCAAGGTGCATCCGAATACTTCGGAGGCACGCCCGTCCTTAAAGCTATTTCCTCGGCAAAAAGTTCTGCGGCTTTGTCGCAGTCGTTGCCGGCGGAAATGATCGACAGATTGGTGAAATCATAAGTCATTGTCTAATCTCCCTTCATTTTTATTAATTCTAACCTATTCTGAATTGAATTTCAAGCTATACGCATACAGGTTTATTTTCAAATTGATTGACCAATCAAAGTTTTTGCTTTCGCTTTGCTGAGGTTTTTCATCCCAACCCAGAACCAAATCCCTGTTAGTAAGGCAGATAACGTGTCGGCAAATGGCGCGGCATATAAAATGCCGTCAAGGCCCCAAAAC
>JAAYFA010000366.1 GCA_012728445.1 Clostridiales bacterium
CGCTCACCGTAACGGGACTTCCTCCCGCAAGTATTTTATCGTAACGCTGCTGCAAACCGCTCACTCCGCGGCATGCGTCCGCCGTAGTATTGTCTTTTTCTATATCCGTTGCTCCTGTAATATAAGCCGCCACACTATCATTGCCGCAGGATACTTCAAAAAAATCATATCCATCAACATGTCGGTTCGTGAAAGGTATACCGTTGCGGTCATATATGGTTCCTCGCGGATAAGATACCAATACAGACCTGACGTATTGAGTCGACAAAGCTTCTATACCTACGTTCGGCGCAAGAGTCCTCCAAGCACAGGCTGCTCCGCAAATAAGCATTGCCGTTCCCATAAATATTCCCATGAACTTTATTCTCTTCATAAAAATATCCCCTTTTTATCGTTCCCGCCTGTATAAAATCTTATACGAGCAGTCGATAAAAAGGGGCTTTGGTTCACTTTATTTTCGCGCTTATGAATTCTTCATAATGACGCCTTCCACGACCTTTGCAACATTCTCGCAGTGGTCGCAGCAGTCCTCAAATTTTTGGTACAGCCTCGACCATATTATTATTTTTAACGGGTCGTCGGTATTCATATAGAGTTCGCGCATCGTTTTCATATATAAACGATCGCCCTCATCCTCAAAATCATTCAATCTTATGATGATATCCTTTATCACCTTTGACTTTTTAAAGTTCTCGATTTCAGTCATCAACTCACGTATACATTCGCAGCTTTTTAAAATGATATGAGCAAATTCTATAGCCTCTTGCGTAGTATTTTGCGCATTGTACATATACATACTCTGAAATATTTCTTCTATGGCGTCGGTAACATCGTCCAGTTCCTGTGCGAGAGAAACTATGTCCTCACGCTCGATAGGAGTAATAAACTCTTGCGAAAGATTTTCCATAAGCACATGTTTTTTTTCATCGGCAGTATGTTCTATGGTATGTATCATTTGAATGTTCTTCGCAAGCAAATTACCGTCAAAGTTCTCCACGGCGTTCTTCAATTCTCTCGCCTCGTCACATGAATAACCTGCCGCCTCGATGAATAATGTGTAATAATTTATATTTTTCTTTGCCATTACTTCAACCCCTTTTATAATACGGCTAAAAACAGTTTAGCCATCAAAAATCCTATAAGACCGCAGCCGGGAAAAGTAAGTACCCATGTATACACCATTTCCTTCACTACCGCCCAATTTACGCTGGATACGCGTTTTGCGGCACCAACGCCCATCATTGCCGTTGTTTTGGTGTGGGTAGTACTTACCGGCAGCCCTCCCAAAGAGGATATGAGAAGACAAAGTGCACCGGCAAGGTCAGCGGAAAAACCCTGATATTTTTCAAGCTTCACCATGTCCATGCCCACGGCCTTAATTATTCTCATACCGCCCACAGAAGTACCGAGCGCCATGACAAGAGAGCACAATACCATGAGCCATATCGGTATGCTCTGCACTCCCGCTTCGGCTTGACCGTTTGAGAGCGCCAGCCCCAAAAGGAATACTCCTATAAATTTCTGTCCGTCCTGCGCGCCGTGCATAAACGCCATAAAAGCCGCGCCGAAGGTCTCCGCACCCGTAAAAAAAACATTCGCCTTCGAACGCTTGACATTCTTAAACAACAATTCCGTAATTTTGGCAAACACCCACCCCAGGGCAAACCCCAATACAGTGGAAAGGACAAGTCCGTAAATGACCTTGATCCACTCCGAGGCGTTTATACCGCTGAAATTTCCCTGCAGAGCTATTGCCGCTCCCGAAAGACCCGCAATAAGCGCATGGGACTCGCTTGTCGGTATTCCGTAGCGCCATGCAAGCACAGCCCATAAAACTATAGCGGCCATTGCCGCACAAAGAGCTATTATTGCATCATGCGTATCACCATGAAAGTCAACCATATTATATATGGTCTCAGCTACGCTTTTGGAAAGCATGGTCATTACAAAAACACCCGCAAAGTTAAAAACAGCAGCCATTGCTATTGCCGTACGGGGTCTTAAACACCTTGTGGAAACACAAGTGGCTATCGCGTTCGGAGCGTCTGTCCATCCGTTAACAAGTATTACGCCGATAGTCAAAACAGCTGTTATCAACAGTACGGGATTAGCCAAGGCTTCATTTATAAATTCTGTAAAACTCAATGATGCGTCTCCTTTATTCGATAAAAGCTTCCTTGCCGAAGGCGCCTACAATGAGTGAACATCGCCTGTTAGCATAGGATGTTCATCTTTTCGGTACCCCTTTACGGGAAGCCTTTATGTCAGATACGGTATTACTTTTGTTGCTTTATATTATTATAATTATTTACTTTC
>JAAYFA010000170.1 GCA_012728445.1 Clostridiales bacterium
GCAATATACATCCCCGCGACAATCGGAATGGCACGCATAAAGCCGAGCACATTCGCCCCGACAACGCATTGCAGCGGCCTGTTAATTTTTAAAAAACCAAAACATTCACGCAAGGTCGGTGCCTTGTCCTTGCTTTGACTTCGTTCCTCCGTACCAAAGAAAGCGAGTGAAAATAGGGCGGCACCGATAATCCCAATGGCAATGCCCGCATAAGTATAGCCGTTTTTGTTGCCGAAAGCACCAATAAAAACCGGCACGAGGAGCATTGGCAAAACGCCGCCGATGGAATGCACTAAGCGTGAGGTGGAAATGAAGGCAATCCTCTCCTTGGGGTTTGGCGTCATGGCGGAGGCCAGTCCCCAGAAGGGTACATCGCAAATGGTGTAAATCATACCCCAAAGAATGTAGGTAATATAAGCATAGACGATTTTGCCGGTTTGTCCCATCCCCGACGGCACAATAAAAAGTGCTGCCGTGCTTAAGGCCAAAGGCAAAGAGATAAACAAGATATACGGGCGCATCTTACCCCATTTTGACCTTGTTTTGTCGACAATCGTGCCCATAACCGGGTCATTGGCGGCATCCCAAATTCTTGCGACCATCATTAATATCCCGGCGGGCGCGGCCCCGATGAGAAATACATCCGTGTAGAAAAAAAGAATATAAGAATTGACAAACCCAATAATCAAATTTTGCCCGAAGCCGGAAACTGCGAATGAAACCTTGTTGGTTTTGGTCAGATACAGTTTGTCAATATTATTCTCTATCTTTGCCACTAAAACACCTCGTCATTATTAATTACTGTTTACTATTATGCTACAGTATATAGGTTGAAGAGCATTTTGTCTATTGGATTTTGTTACAACAATCCTTTTTTTTAATCAATTATGCCTGTATAAAAGTTGAAATGCGTGTTTTTATATGGTATAGTAATTTGGATAAGTTGGGAATCGAAAGTTTTTGATTGCCCGCACAGTATTAAGTATTACGAGGAGATGGAAACCATGAAAACCCGTTTCACCAGACCGCTGAGTATTGTTCTCTGCATATCAATCCTGCTAAGCACACTCGCTTTTTCCGTTTCGGCCGGTGCTCCTTTAATGAGCGACAGCCAATGGGCCGCATATTGGCGTGAATATGTTAGCGATGGCAAGGCCGTTTACCTAGCCCCGGGCGGTGACGACACGGAGATGCGCTTTGCTTGGATGAGCCAGGTAAATGTGTTTCAGCCAACAGTCACACTCAGCAAAACGGCAGACATGAGCAACTCAATAACGTACATCGGCGGCTACGTAGCCTCAACCGGAACCGGCGAAGGGTATTCCGCTCATGTTGAAGCAACCGGACTTGAAGCCGGCATGAAATACTACTATAGGTGCGGTACGCCCGGCAACATGACGCCGGTCAACACCTTTAATACAGTCGCGACAGGCGACGATTTTAGTGCTATATATGTAACCGATATCCATATTGGCGGCGATGATCTATATGGCGAGTTTCTTATCAACGGGGCAAAAAGATTTAGCGATGTTTTAGAGGCAGGCGTCGAAAAGGACGACCGGGTAGCGTTGATCTTATCCGGCGGTGACCAGGCGAA
>JAAYFA010000226.1 GCA_012728445.1 Clostridiales bacterium
GGACCACCGAGGTACACGACCTTGCCTTGAATGTCCCTGCCCTGTGCGAGGCCGGCAACGGTTTGATTGACGACTGCCGCAAAAATGCTATCTGAAATATCGCTTTTTTTCGCCCCTTGGTTGAGTAGTGGCTGTATGTCGGACTTGGCAAACACACCACACCTGGAAGCAATTGAATAGGTCATCGTGCTCTGCCGGGCCATTGTGTTCATTTCGTCCAGCGAACCATCCAGCAAAGAACCCATTTGGTCAATAAACGCGCCTGTTCCGCCGGCACACGAACCGTTCATTCGAACCTCTGTACCATTGGTGAGGAACAATATTTTTGCGTCCTCCCCGCCGAGCTCAATAACAACATCCGTCCCGGGCAGCAACATGCCGACGGCAATTTTAGTAGCAAAGACCTCTTGCGTAAAAGGCAGCCCTAAATCATTGGCTATCCCCATGCCGGCTGAGCCGGAGATGACGATAGACGTATGCTTCATATCAGGAAATTTTTCCGCAATATCGTTAAGCATCGCACATGCTTTAGCGGATATCTTGGAAAAATGTCTTTCATAAGCTTTATACATTATTTTGTTATCACTATCTATAGCAACACATTTCAGCGTTGTTGACCCAATGTCTAACCCAATTCGCATTCGCATTTAATCCCCTTGTTCTATAAATTCTCGACAGATCTTTTAGCCGGCGGCGACTACCGATACTTTTTCCGCCTTCGGGCTGATAATGTTATAGGCATTTTGAATGACCTCAATTTCGGCGATTTTATTGTTTCCGCCAAACTCACCATCAAGGGACCAGGGGATTGCGTTCCCGCTCAGTGAAGTAAATTTTGCTTTGTTGGTTTTTATAATGCGTATATACCGCTCGTCAAACTCCTTTTTCGCAATGCTGACAAGCATATCTTTCAAACCCGAAATGCTGCCGGGGTTTTTCCCAAGGAAGACTTCGAACATTCCGTCATTAAGGCTTACCTCGGTTTCATTGAGCTTAATGATTTTACCGATACTGTAAGAGTTTGAGACGGAGCCTAAAATATATTCGTCTTCTTCGACAAAGCCATCACATTCTACCCGCATGGGAATTGACCGTATATCTTTGATCTCTTTTGCGGATTGATAAAAATAGGCAAATCTTCCAATTCTGTTTTTTAGTTTTTGAGATGCCGCATAGGAGCATTCCGAAAAGGCGCCAAAACTTGCGACATAAGTGAAATATTTGTCATCATTAAATAACCCAATGTCGTTTGGCAAAGGATTGTGATGAACTATGATTTCCGCCGCTGTTTTGGCATCGGTTGAAATGCCGAACGCAACAGCGAGCTCATTGGTTGTGCCCGACGGGATATAGCCTATCGGTGGCATTTTCTTTAATTTCATCAGACCGTTTAACATCTCGGAAAAGGTGCCGTCCCCTCCGCGGCAAACGATCAAATCATAATCAGATGCATATTTTAAAGCAATTTCGGTGGCATGCCCCTTACCCGTGGTGGTGAAAACGGTCGGTATGTAATGATTGCCGCGAAATAAAGCGTCAATATCCTTGTAAGCGTTGCGTGTTTTATTCATCCCCGAACAAGGATTTACAATTATTAAGGCTTTTTTGTTTGTCATTCCACTTCACCTACCCTTGTTTTAGCCGGTTGCATCGCTTAACGTTACCATCTGGTTCTTGCTAAGGTTTGATTTGCTTGATTTTATTGCCTTTAACAAAAAAAACATTTTTCGCAAGTTCCATAAGAGCGCTATCGTTGTGTGAGTCGGTATAAAAATTTTCGATTGTTCTACCCGGATAGCGTTCTTTGAAGGCTAATACCTTGTTTTCGCGGAAACAAGCAAACGTTATTTTACCAATATCAAAGTCCAAAGTGGTGCCAATGTAATTTTTTATATTTAACCTTTGAAAAACCTCGGCGAGCAACACTTCCGGACTTGCGGATATGATCAAGTCGTCCTCGTGCTGTTGAGCTATATAGAAAGGTTTGATTTTATGCATTCGTTTATCCCAAAACTTTGCGATGTCCGCTTCATAATTTTCAAGGCCGCGAATCAGGTCTTCGGCAAAACCAAGATGCTCCGTTATCAAGCTTTCCATTGAAACTTTGCCGAGTTTATATTTGCCAAGGTAAACCAACACTTTTGGCATAAACTTTATAAGAAAAGGCTCTTTTTTAAGATAATAAAAGAACAGTTCGAACGGACTTTCCCCATCGTAAATCGTATTGTCAAAATCATAAACGTTCATTGCCGACTCCCTCTCTTTAAATGTTGGCCTGCGTCGTTTGCACACTACAAGAAAACCATATTTTAAAATTGTAAAGATAACTTTCATTACAAAAATAAAATATGGTTGCATACAATATAACTGTTAAATTGTACCAATTAATACTTAAGAAAAGATGACGAAATTCTTAAAACTTTCTTAATACTCAAGCGTACGTGTTTTAAACAAACAAAGAGGTCATTCGACAGAACAAAACGAGAATCGTTAACGATGTTACACCCATTTAAACTCAATCATCACTTTGAATTGGTCACCGTCGATTTTGACCTTTAATTCTCCGCCGCAAGCTTTTGTAAACGTTTCTGCGATCGACAAACCAAGCCCGATTCCATCATCTGTTTTTAAGTGGTCACCTCTTACAAATTTTTCTAAAACGTCTATTTCGTTAAAGCGCATTTCGTAAGACGATGTGTTCTGAATTTCCAAAGATGCTTTTTTGCCGATAACGTTTAATGTTACCGATACGGGCGTACCGCTCAAAGAGTATTTCAGTGCATTGTCTAAGATGTTTTGAAACACTCTGTATATCTTGTTGCCGTCTGCATTTATAAAAACACAGTAGTCGGGCAAATATTTTTTTATCTCTAATCCGCTTTTTAAAATCGCATCTTCCATCTCGGCCAACGCTTGATGTACAAGTTGTGTTAAATCCAGCTTTTCAATGACGATGCCGCTGTTATCACTTGTGCTTACCGACAAATCGAATAAGTCCGATATAATGTTTTTAAGCCTTTCCGCTTTGTTTTTGAGAACTTCAACATAACCTTTTGCTTCACTCGACAAGCTTTCTTCTTGCTCCAAGAGTTCAATATATCCGATAATCGATGTGAGCGGCGTTTTCATGTCGTGTGAGACATTGGCGATTAAGTCAGCTTTCATTTTCTTTAAAATATTGGCATTTTCTTCTGCAATATTCAAGCCGCCCCCAACTTTTGTCATTGTCCATAAAGTCAAGATTATATAAAAAACCGCGCCCCCGTAAACCAACATTTCCGCTTTGCCCGATTCAAAATAATTTGTATGCTGGTTTTCGCACCATAGATAATAGACAATTGCCACTATATTAAAGCCCGAAACCAAAAATACAGCCAGCATGGCTTCAATAAAGGATTTATTGAAATAACGGACTTTTTTATTGCTGCCAAAAACTCTTTTCCCGCCGAGTCGCTCAAGCATAATTAACCCGAACATGCTTAAAACAAACCCTGTAGCGGCACAGAAAATCATTAGTAATCCAATGCTATAATCCGCATAATAAACATCGGCAATGGTGATAAATATTTGTAATGGCTCCGTGCCCGGTTCTGAATCAATGAATGCTGATTTTGTCTGTTTTTTCGGGGTCGTCTTCAATATTTCGTCAACGGTCTTCAGGGTTTTCATATCTCTGGGGATAAGGTCATTATCTTGATAGACAATATCGTCACCACCGGCGATAAAAAATCGATACCCTTTATTCAAGTATTGGATAACACTATGGCTGACCGTTGCTTCTACAATCGTCTTTTCCTTTTCATCCATAGTCTCTTCATCGGCAATAACACCTCTCAACGGTTCTAATTTTAATAAAAAATCCGACGTCTCACTATCAAAGCATTTTGTATGATATATTTCCATAAATCTTTCGTCGGAATCGGAGTCGGATCCGGTACCGGAATAAACCCAGTTTCGCATATAACCTGCGCTGCGCTCAATAATAGTTGTTGTCCATTTTTCGGGCAATATTTCCGAAGCATAGTACTGAACATCTTTAAAGTTCATAATGCTTTGCAGCAATAAAACCAATCCGACAGCAATAGCGATTAAAGCGGAAGCACGCAACCCAAGCAGACGGTAATCAACCTTCGATTTTGTATCCAATACCCCACACCACTTTCAGATATTTTGGCTCTTTGGGATTTATCTCTATTTTTTCCCTGATGTGACGAATATGAACCATCACCGTGTTGCCTGATGAAAATGCATCTTCGTTCCAGACTTTGGTGTAGATCGCATCCGTGGAGAAAACCTGCCCTTTATTAAGCATCAGCAACTCCAAAATACTGTACTCGATAGCCGTGAGTTTAACGGGTTCGCATCTACCGTAATGTTTTTGGATTTTTTGTTTAGCTGCAGCCCACCGATAATAATCGTGTCGTCGTCTTGGGTTTGATTGCTCCCCAAGATCATGAACCTTCTCAACAAAGAATTAATTCTTGCCAGCAGTTCCATCGGGTTGTAGGGTTTAATGACGTAATCATCCGCCCCTACACCGAGGCCCAGTATTTTGTCGCTGTCGTCAAATTTTGCCGACACGATAATAATGGGGATATTTTTTTGCTCCCTAATCTTGATAATGGCGGAAAGTCCGTCGAGCTTTGGCATCATAATATCCATCACGACCAGATTAATACGGTTTGTCGCCAAACAATCCAGCGCTTCAAGGCCATCATAGGCCTTAAAAACGGTATAACCTTCTCTTTCAAGAAGTTTGGCTATAGCAAAGACAATTTCTCTGTCGTCATCCACAACCAAAATATTTGATTTCATGAAAATCACCTCACGTAAAAGAATAGTCTACTCGGTATCTGTATAACCGCATTCCAGCATATCCGGTTTGAAAAACTCAAACATATGCACGTCTTCATCCGTTTTATAGCGCCCCACGGAATCGGGACGCATTTCTATTTTCGCCATTTTAATGCCCAAAAACTTGTCCAGTTGCGCCAAGACATCTTCCTGATTAAAAACCATATCTTCAAAACGAAGTTTTAAAAGTTTTGCGGGCTCCGGTGTGGCCTTCATGAGCTCCCGCTGATACTTCCAGCTGATAGCGCGCTTTTCGCGGATATTCCCTGTTTCAGGGTAGCCGATATTAAAGTTTTCGAGTTCATCGGTCACATGATCGCCAAGTATGCAGTCCCTGGGGTCACGTACCCAGTGAATATAGTGCATATCCGGGAACATCTTCAAAATCCACGGGTAGCAAAGAGTGGTTTCCGGTATTTTCCAGCCTTTGTTCGGGGCATCGCTTGAAAGCACGGAACTTAAATAATCTTCAATCAGGCGAATAAACGCAGGGTCCGGTTCCATCGAAAGAACCTTGGAAAAATCCCAAGTCAGGTCGCCCTTATAGTCTACATATTTCCCAAAAACGCGGCAGGCCTCGTACATACTCTCCGGCGGGATTAAATCCCACGAAGCGTTTAGTGGTCTGCCCATAAACACGCCGCTTTCCGAAAGGGTGTTGGATATGGCACGCGTGCCGGAATGCCCGCGGCCAATTACGGTAATCATCATGATTTTTCTCCGTCCTGCGCCGCGGATAGAATTCACACGGCGCTCACAAAATTTTTTAAAATGTAAAGGTTTTAGCTTTACATTGTGAGTCTCTGTCGAATTTACGGTTTGTTGAACATTCCTAGGCTTGAAAACCAGGATTCTACCGAGCAAGTATATCATTATGTAGTTGATATTTCAATAAGCTGTTGACGTAGGGTTAAAAAAGCTTTAGTATTAATTGCGTTGGCACACAATACCGATTTAAAGGTGAAGATATGGCTGAAATTTTTAGGCATAACAGTATTGCAGCGAAACGGCGCGCCGATTATCTCGGGCAACGCGGTGCGGTAATTTGGTTTACCGGTCTTTCCGGCTCGGGTAAATCCACCATAGCGTATTGCACCGAAAAACTGCTGTTGGAAGACAAAATTTTTACGATGGTTTTAGATGGCGACAACCTGCGTTTTGGGCTCAATGCCGACTTGGGTTTTGCCGATACCGACCGTAACGAAAACATCCGTCGGATTTCGCATGTTGCGGCGCTTTTCGCACAAAACGGCGGGCTCGTGATTGTCAGCGCCATTTCTCCTTTTGCCGTGGATAGAAAAACAGCCGAGCATATAAGTTTTACCGCCGGTGTGCCGTTTGTGGAAATATTCGTAGACGCCCCCCTCGAAGAGTGCATCAAACGGGATACCAAAGGGCTTTATAAGAAGGCGCTGAGCGGTGAAATCAGCCACTTCACCGGCATTTCGTCCCCCTACGAAGCGCCGGAAGCGCCGGCAATGACCCTGCATACCGTGGACAGCACGGCAGAGGACTCGGCGCAAAAAGTTTATGATTACGTTAAAATGTTGGCAGAGCTGGAAGAAATGACAAAGGCGGCGGCCGGCCTCGCCGTAGCGGCCGGTAAAACAATCATGGATATTTATAACGGTGATTTTGCCGTCGAATATAAAGATGATACATCACCGCTGACGGCGGCTGACCTTGCCGCCAATACGGTGATTTGTGATTTTTTAAAGGAGAGATACGGACAGTACGCCATTCTTTCGGAAGAGTCGAAAGACGACGCAAAGCGGCGTGCGAACCCCGGCTGTTTTATTGTGGACCCGCTCGACGGCACAAAAGAGTTTGTCAAACGCAACGGAGAGTTCACCGTTAACATTGCCTTTGCTTACCACGGCAAAAGCGTGATGGGCGTTGTATATGCCCCGGTTTTGGATAAACTGTATTACGCAGCAGATGGGCTAGGGGCTTTTTGCCAAAGCGGCAATGCACATGAATATTTCTCTGAGAAAAATCGAATTCATGTCACGGATAAAAGGAGCAATCTGACCGTGATGGCCAGCCGTTCGCACGCAGGCGCGGAGCACAATGCTCTGTTGGAAAAAAACAAGGCTAAAATCGGTGAAACCATCTCCATCGGGTCATCACTAAAGGGTTGCCTGATTGCTGAGGGTAAAGCGGATGTGTATTACCGCACAGGGCTCACCTGCGAATGGGATACAGCCGCCATGCAATGCGTTGCGGAACAAGCGGGCGGCGTTTTTATGCAAGGCGACGGCACACCGATGCGTTACAACCGTGAACACGTCTTGAATGAAAAAGGTTTTTTTATCCTAAATAGCATAGATAATAAGTTTGAGTAAGGACATATTCTAACAACACAGGAGGAATTTGCAACCTATGACACATCTTGAAAACCTTGAAAGTAAGAGTATTCATATTCTGCGGGAAGCTTACAACCGCTTTGGCAACCTGTGCATGCTGTGGTCTATCGGTAAGGATTCGACCGTAATGCTCAGCCTTGCCCGCAAGGCGTTTTTTGGCCACGTACCGTTCCCGTTGGTACATATTGACACGCATTATAAAATCCCCGAAATGATCACCTACCGCGACAACCTTGCCAGAGAGTGGCACCTCGATATGGTGTACGGTGAAAACGCTGCCGCGCTTCGGGACAAACAAACTTTCTTCGACGGCAACGCCACGCGCATTGAATGCTGCAAAAACTTGAAAACCGAGGCACTGCGTAACACCCTTTCCGGCGAATGGCCGCGGTACAGAATGGACCACAGCACCGGCGAATATAAAGTGGACAAAAATACCGAACCCTACACCGGCGTGATCGGCGGCATACGCGCAGATGAGGAAGGCAGCCGATCCAAAGAACGTTATTTTTCCCCACGGGATAAGAACAACGACTGGGATGTGGGCGACCAACCACCGGAATTTTGGGGGCAGTACAAAACCGACTTTAAACCCGGCACGCACGTTCGCATCCATCCGCTACTGGACTGGACGGAACTTGATGTATGGGAATATATCCGCCAAGAAGACGTGCCTGTTGTCCCCCTTTATTTTAACCAGGGCGACGGCAAACGTTACCGTTCATTGGGTTGCTGGCCGTGCACCATCCCGGTGGACAGCGACGCCCGCAACTTTGACGAAATTATTGAAGAATTAAAGACAGGCAAATTTGCCAACATTGCCGAGCGATCGGGCAGAGCGCAGGACAAAGAAGACGGTGGCGGTTTGGAGGAATTACGTAAAGATGGATATATGTAAAAACAGTCTAACGCATGAACACAAGGAAATGAACATTGTCATCGTCGGCCATGTGGACCACGGCAAAAGCACCGTCATCGGCCGGTTACTGGCGGATACCGGCACACTGCCCGAAGGCAAATTAGATGCGATACGGGAGCTTTGCAGGCGGACCTCGAAGCCCTTTGAGTATGCTTTTTTGCTGGACGCTTTAAAAGACGAACGCGCGCAAGGCATTACCATTGACGTTGCACGCAGCTTTTTTAAAACAGAAAAACGCAAGTACATCATCATCGACGCACCCGGGCACATAGAATTTTTAAAAAATATGATTACCGGCGCGTCCCGCGCAGAGGCGGCCCTGCTGGTCATTGACGCACACGAGGGGATAAAGGAAAATTCGCGGCGGCATGGCTATATGCTGTCCATGCTTGGGATTAAACAGGTCGCTGTACTGATTAATAAACTGGACTTAATTCATGAGAGCGAACGAGAAGGCGTTTATAAAAGTATTACCGCCGAATATGGTGCGTTCTTGCAACAAATCGAGCTCAAGCCTTCTTGCTTCATCCCCATTTCCGCTGCAAAAGGCTATAACATTGCCGAAAAAACCGGGAATATGAGTTGGTACACAGGCCCGACGGTGCTCGAAGCGCTCGACAATTTTACCGAGGTCCTGCCGCTCAACGATCTACCATTTCGCATGTGGGTACAGGATACTTATAAATTCACCGCTCAAAACGACCGACGCCGTATTGTTGCGGGCACCGTTTCCTCCGGCAAACTTACCGTCGGCGACGAAATCATCTTTTTACCCTCCGGCAAAAAGACTTTCGTCAAGTCTATCGAAACATTTAACGAAGCCCCAAAGAACGCTGTGGGCACCGGTTACGCCACGGGCTTTTGCATGACAGAACAGATTTATGCAAAGCGCGGCGAACTCATCAGCATCATCGGGCAGAATAGCCCACTTACAGGCAACCGCTTCAAAGCATCCGTCTTTTGGTTAGGCAAGGAACCGCTAACACCGGACAAAAGCTATAAGATAAAAATCGGTTCCGCACAGGTTGGATGCTGCCTGGAAGCCGTCACGGGTGTGCTCAACGCCGCGACACTCGAGGGAATTGAACAGTCTTTTGTCGAGCGGCACGAGGTTGCACAGTGTGTCTTCCGCCTGGACAGACCACTGGCCTTTGACTTAGCCGGGCAATTCGAAGAAACGGTCCGCTTTGTCCTCATCGACGGGTATGAAATTGCCGGTGGCGGGATTATAACAGATTTAGCGGATGATACGGATTTGGGCAAAAACCTCGTCCGCCGCGATATTAAATGGCTAAAAAGCAGCATCAGCCGTGAGGAACGTGAATGTTACTACAAACAAAAGGCACAGTTGGTTGTTTTAACCGGCAAGACGCAAACGGATAAAAAGAGCATCGCGATAGACCTTGAAAAAAAACTGCTTGAAAGCGGAAAAATAGCCTACTACCTTGGCATCGGTAATCTGCTTTACGGCGTGGATGCCGATATCAAAAGTGAAGATTCGCTCAACACGCCGGAAGAGCGGCAGGAACATATCCGCCGACTTGGCGAAGTGGCGAACATTATGCTGGATGCGGGCAACATACTCATTGTTACGGCAAGCGAACTGGGTTCCGGTGAACTTGACACCCTGCGGCAAATTATCACGACGGACCATATCTTAACCGTATGGGTAGGCCCCGCCGTCAACCGTATCCGCGATTTTGATTTGAGCCTTGATGATGGAGATACGGATGTTGCGGGAGAATTGTTTAAGGCGATTACCGAAACCCCGGAATAGTGCAGGTTGCTTGTTAGCACGCGGCACAAAAACCCATAAATCAAAGGTTTTTGCTTGCGTTTTAACAGGTTTTATAATCGGGATTAGTATAAACGACGATGTGGAGATTTAACCTCCGCATCGTCGTTTTTGATTTTATATTATAATGTATACGCGATTGCTGACAAGAAATTTAAATTTCATAAACCCGCTCGTCATCAATGCGTACCTTGGCTCCTTCCCGCGCGGAAAGGTAGCATGCGAGCACCATCCGTAAGGAATCTCTTGCCTCTTCTGCAGAACAGAGCGAAGGACGCAGTCCGTTTAAAAAATCTGCTAACGGTTTCGCCTGATCTTTGATACGGTTCCATTGACCGGCCGGCAAGGGCGTTTTGCTCAGCCGCCAGTTGTCGTCCCCTTCCACAAACCACTTCAGCGCCGGCTGATTTTCGTGGGGAAGCCTTGTGGCGGGACCGTCGCCGCCGTACTGTTGCAGGGCGCCATGTTCAAAATAGCCCTCGGATGTAATTTCCGCCGCCGCGCAGCAGGAGGAAAACATCATTTCAACAATCAAACCGTTTTGGTATTTAAACAAAGCAAGACCCGTGTCGTTTTTCACCTCGGGCTGATGCATGGTGGACAGTTCACAACTGACGGTTTCCGGTACACCAAAGAGAGAACAGAGCCAGTCAACCGCATGGGCACTGTCATCGGCAAAAATATCTCTGTTCAGCTTTTCGTCCGTGTGCCACATATTTTTAAAGTCGGGGTTGTTGTGCATCCCAAGACAATGGCGACGGCGGAAAAAATATGGTTTGCCCATTGTACCGCTGTCAATCAGTTCTTTAATTTCAAGATTAACGGGGTCTACGCGCATCTGCCAGGCAAGGGTAAACGGTACTTTGTTTTGCTTGACCGCATCCACAATTGAGTCCGCCTGAGCAAGGGTTAAGGCCATGGGCTTGTATAAAATAACCTGTTTTTTTGCGTTTGCCGCCATAGCCGCAAGCGAAGCGTGGTAGGCCGTTTCAGCCGTAATGATAACGGCATCGATGTCCGCTCGTGTAACGAGCTCTTCGGCAGACGCCGCTTCTTCCAAAGCAAAATCAGCGCAGCTTTTTTTGCGGCGTGTTTCGTCATGGTCCCAGCCGCATACAAGCTGAACGCCGTATTCGGGATGCTTTAGCCATTCCCCGGCAATCGCTGCAATATGCCCGTGGGCAAAGCCAAGAATTCCTATATTAACCATATATTTGATACTCCCCGAGTCGAAATTCACTTACGGGAAAAACCCACGGATTTTCTTTGCGGCTACAAGTCTTTCTATGGCAAGCATATAAGCGCCAACACGCAGGGTCGTGTCGTTTTTTTCCTTCATGCCGAGCACTTCGTTGAAGGATCTCACCATAATTTTTTCGAGGGAACTGTTCACCTTATTCAAATCCCAAATCTGTCCGTTGATGTTTTGTACCCACTCAAAGTAGGAAACGACAACGCCACCGGCATTGGCCAAAATATCGGGCACAACGATAATGCCTTTTTCGTTGAATATTTCATCCGCTTCCACAGCGGTGGGGCCATTGGCAGCCTCGATGATAATTTTGGCTTTTACATCGTTGGCATTTTCGGCAGTCAGCTGGTTTTCCATCGTGGCGGGGATGAGTATATCACACTGCGTGGTAAGAATATCACTGTTTTCAAGCTTCACAACACCCGGTGCCTCATAGCTGCCAAGCGCACCGCCTTGCTCCATATATGCCTGAATGGCGGGAATATCAAGCCCCGCATCCGCACGGATGCCGCCTGTTATATCGGCAACGGCGACAATCTTGAACCCTTCCTTATAAAGCAACCTGGCGGCAGTGCCGCCGACATTGCCCATGCCTTGAATAGAAACGGTAAGTTGCTTTGGGGAAAGGCCCAAATACTTAATAATCTCTCGCGTAACAATCCGCACACCGCGGCCGGTCGCTTGCACCCTGCCCAAAGAGCCTCCGATTTCAAGCGGCTTGCCGGTAACCACACCGGGTACGTTAACGCCTTTTACCATGCTGTAAGTGTCCATCACCCAACCCATAATTTCGGGCGTGGTGTTGACATCCGGTGCCAAAATATCTTCTTGCGGGCCGATTATTGGCATGATGGACGCCGTATAGCGACGGGTCATACGTTCCAGTTCTTTTTTTGTGAGTTTGCGGGGATCTACTTTTATGCCGCCTTTTGCCCCGCCGTAGGGAATATTCACAACTGCACATTTGAATGACATCCATGCGGCCAGCGCCTTCACTTCGTTCATATCAACATCTTGATGATAGCGAATGCCGCCTTTGCAGGGACCGCGCACGCTCGAGTGCTGAATACGGTAGCCTTCAAATACCCGCACGCTGCCGTCGTCCATCTCAATAGGAATGGATACCTGCAGAATGCGTTCCGGATACTTCAATGTTCTGTAATCGTTTTTGTTTAACCCAAGCAGACCTGCCGCGCGCTCAAGAATCAACAACATATTTTCATAAGGATTATACTCTGCCATTTAAAAATTCCCTCTCTTTTCCTTGTGTTTTGTGCCGTGTTTATTCACGCGGCATTAAAAATAATCGGATAATCAGTCAGCCTTCATCAGGGAATACCGTTCCCCCTTAAGCTCTTTAACCAACTGCTTGCTGTCTTTGACATCTTGTTCAAAAATTACACCGCCCCTCGCAAGGTGATGAATGGTGTGAAAATCCGAACCCGAAATTTTTTTCAGCTTAAATTTTTCCGCCCATACTTCTGCCATCTCGTTTCTGTCTGCGTTTGTGCCGCCGTTGTAAACCTCAATACCATATAGCTTTTTGGGGTCGGTAACAGACATATCGTTGCGGAACGGGTGCGCTTGGTAAACGATGGCATCTGCGGGGAGTATTTTCAGAAAGCTGTCAAGATTCAGGGTGTTCAGCAAGGGCGAATTGTACAAAAAGTCTTCGTCCACGCCGTAGACAAGGTAATCGTTGATGGTCCCATCAAAGCGCAGTTCAAGCCCCATGAGCACTGTCATGCCCATATCGTCCCCTGTCGCTTTCGCCGTTTTGTAGCCCTTCAGGTAATAATCGATAATGCCGTCGTGGCCGCAACCGGCCAGTTCGTCTTTGTACCACTCGAGTGACAGCCCGAAAAAGTGATTGGTAATAACAATTCCGTCATAACCGGCACCCTTGTATGCTTTTACAATTTCGTCTGCCGTCATATTGACGCAAATATCGTTTTCTTTTGTATGCGTATGCAACTCAAATTTCATCATCCGAAAACCTTATCCTTTTTTCTTCCATTGGCACAAAAGCTTGTTTTTGCTATGTTCCTTGCCCTTATCTGAAGCATACGAAAGATTATAATACAATACCACACGTAATTCAAGACAATTTTATAATATTTCTTGTTGCAATTCGTAATATATCTTCTTGCAATTCGTAATATATCTCTTTCAAGTGTTGATTATCCAGAAAGCGTATGATAGTATATTCTTGAATTTAGTGTTGCGGAACACCGTGAGAGAAAGGAATTATAATATGATACAACTTGGAGTCAACAGCGTTCTTTTCAAGTCTTTCAGCTTTCGTGAAGCTGCCGAGGCCATTCACCGTTGCGGTTATGACGGGGTAGAGATTTCCGCTATTGAGGGTATGTGCGAACACCTCAACCTGAGCAAATGGAAAACGCAAAAAACGGAGCTTCTTTCTATTATTGAAGCCTACGATTTGGTTTTCCTTTCATCCGAAGTAGCCTCTCGCGAGCGCGACAGATTACTCTTAGCCTATGAA
This sequence comes from Clostridiales bacterium, assembly GCA_012728445.1. GTDB lineage: Bacteria > Bacillota > Clostridia > Oscillospirales > Acutalibacteraceae > UBA1447. The sequence goes on from JAAYFA010000226.1 coordinate 13,693, forward strand.
GCGCTCGCTGAGCTTGGCATCCCCGTGGCCAATATCGGATCGGGTGGAAAATCGGGCGACGAAGAGAGCTTTAAAGAAGCCATGGAAGCCATCGCTGTGGGCGCCGCTGATGCGCTGAGCTTTGGTTTGACCTTGTGCGTCAAGGCGCATGTCGGCGCAGCCGTTCACAACACCGAAACCGCACTTCGTATGGTTGAAACCATCAATTCAAAGGGGCTCGGCGTGGATATGGACCCAAGCCACATCCATAGAGCCGGCGAAAACCCTGCGGTTGAACTACCGAAGGTTATATCCGCAATGAAGCACATCCATATCCGCGACTGTAAGGGTCCGGGACCAAGCCCCGGTGATCCGCTGCTGCAAGCGTGCGGCAAGGGCGACATTGACCTTTTCGGATATTTTGACGCGATGGTCAAGGCAGACTATAACGGACCTGTCAGCCTTGAAATTATCGGGCCGGATCAAAACATGCCCCAGGCAGTGAACATTGCGGCGGAAAGCTACGGATACATGAATGCAATTCTCAAGCAACTTGGCGCCAGATAAAGGCAATCATCATATCATATAGTATTGAAAGGAGCTTACCCCATGTCAAAAAAACCTAATATCCTGCTGTTTGGTATTGACAGCCTGCGCAGTGACCACATGAGCCTGTACGGTTATGACCGTCTGACGACACCGCATATCGACAAATATATCCGGGAGGGCGGCGTTTTCTTCGATAACATGTTCAGCGCCTCCATACCCACCACGCCCGGCTATTCCTCCATGCTCACAGGTCTTGACTGCTTCAGCACCGATTGTGTTGCGCTGCGCCACGAAGGTGGTCTACTTGATTCTATTAAAACGCTGCCGGAGATACTCGGCGAAAACGGCTACACAACCACCTGCATCGGTTTCCAAGGCAACGCGGCATCGCGCGGATTTGAAAAATACATCAAATATGAAGATTGGGTGCCGGACAAGGCCGAGAACATGAATAACGCCGCCATTCCGGAGCTTAAAAGACTTGCCGAACAAGATAAGCCATGGCTGCTTTTCATGCGGCATATGGACCCGCACTCGCCTTATTATACAAAAGGGCCTTTTGACCGACTTTTCTATGCGGGCGATGAGTTTGACAAGAACAATAAATCTTTGAAGCCGGCTTACGAGTTCAAGCCCTTCCGCGATTACTTTTTGACCTGGTTCCCGGAAGGTTGCACGGACGCTGAATATATCATTGCGCAGTATGACAGCAGCATCGCCTACATGGACATGTGCATCAACCAAATCCTTGAAACGCTGCGTTTGACAGGGGCTGAAGACGATACCATTGTTATCTTCACCTCCGACCATGGCGAAACGCTTGATGAGCACGACTGTTATTTTGACCATCACTCCATTTATGACAATGTTCTGAATGTGCCCCTCGCTATCCGCTATAGCAAGTTCCCCTACGTCGGTAACGTTGCGGATATCTGTCAAGTGAAGGATTTGGTGCCGACGATGTTATCGCTTTGCGGCATTGAAAGCGACATTGACTTTGACGGGCGCGACCTGACAAAGGCCTTTACCGAGGAAAGCATTCCGCAAGAAAGCGAGTTTTATATTACAGAAGCCACATGGATGCTGAAACACGGCTGGCGTACACCGGAATGGAAACTGATTGTTGCGCTTGAACCGGACTTTCACTTTAAGCCCACCGTTGAGCTTTACAACTTAATTGACTACCCGAAAGAAAACAACAACCTTGCGGAAAAGGAGCCGGAGGTCGTCAAGTTTTTATCGGCACGCATGGAGGCAC
>JAAYFA010000165.1 GCA_012728445.1 Clostridiales bacterium
AAGCACATTCCGCTCGATTTCCGAACAAGGCTTGCTTTCCACCATTACACCAAATACCCGTGAAAGAGTCGGGCTCATTACCAAGGCGGAAGTGATATCGCAAATATGGGAGTCCCTCCCAGAGATATCCATGGGTATTCTCATTGACCTCGTCAACCACAATAAAATTAAAATATCGATGAAAAGCGTTTATGTTGTTATGGGTGTCTCTACGACGGCCGTATGCGGCATCATGGCCCTTTTCTTCTTCTTTTTAGCCAAAGAAAGGGTGGTCCAGTCCGTTGAACGCCCCGATTTAAAGGCAGGCATAAAATCGATTCTGAACAACAGACCGATGCTTTTGATTATGCTCTCGGAACTTTTCGGCGCATTTTCGATGAGTACGGGCATGGATAATTATTATATTGATGTGCTCGGTTCCGCGTCAATTAAAAATGTGGTGCGTGTCATCGGTGCGCCGATGTCCTTTGTCAGCTTTTCCTACGTCCCCTGGGCGCGCAAACGTTTCTCCACAAAATCACTTTGGATTTTTGGTTCACATTTTGGCGACTTGCTTGCCGTCATCGTCTTTTTTGTCGGTTCCATCGGTGGGCACGGCAAAAACGGACTTTTCCGTAAAGCACGGTTTATGATCCCTTTCCTTATTGTCAAAGAAGGCCTCTGGCTTTCCACCTGGGGTGTGAAAAAAATAATCCCGAAGGAAATGTTCAACGAGGCGATGGATTACTGCGAGTGGAAAAATGGCTATCGGACCGAAGGTATGACCATATCGGCCAAAAGTTTTTTAGTCAAGCTCGTGCGCAGTGTGACCGGCAGCCTTCAAGCCGCCCTTCTCAAAAAAATCGGTTACAGTTTGACGGTTGGGTTTGGCAATCAATCCGAATCAACCAAATACGGCTTGTTTGCAATGAGCGTTCTGCTCCCGGTCGCAACCGGATTTTTAGGCATCGTCCCAAAATTCTTTTATAACGTTACCGGCGAAAAACGCACACAAATGTATGCGGAACTTTACGACCGCCGCAAACTGACACGGCAAAAAGTTGCAAGCGAAGAGATTTCATTGCAAAACGACTAAGGATACAAACAATCACTTTTAATTACTTGACAAAGAGAACCGGATAAAGCGATCGGCTACAAGGTGTGAAGATGAGCAAAGCAGGCGTTAAGTTTGGAGAAATTGAAAAAAGACTTTTAAAGGATGAGGAATTCAAAGCAGAGTTTGAAAAGCTTAAGCCGCGTTATGAACTTATTGCCCAAGTTGTTGATGCGAGAAATAAGCTTAACATAACCCAAGAAGAGCCGGCTTTGCGAGTTGGAACACGAAAATCAAATATTTCAAGATTTGAGAGTGGCTCATATAATCCGCCCTTGGACTTTGGTATAAGGTTAGCAAAAAGCTTAGGGAAAGAAGTCCACATCAGCATTGAATAAGAAAAAAGGCAACAATATAGACCGTATCACCAACTATCGGGTGGTACGGTCTATCATTACGTTTAGGATTATCTGATGACTTCTCTCGTCCTGTTCTCAAAATCAAGCAACAGTTTTTCATCCCCGTAGTGTATGACTATCTGCTCGGCCTTTCGCTGCGTTTCGGAATATCGACTGTCAAAACGCTCATATTCAAGCGCTTGTGCCACCGCGTCTATCAGGAAGGTCTTGTCGTAGCCAACCGAATAGTTTTTGCCTTTGGAGCTATAC
>JAAYFA010000061.1 GCA_012728445.1 Clostridiales bacterium
GCTCACCAACTGCTCAACCACTGCTCAGCAACTGCTCACCTACTGCTCAACCACTGCTCACCTACTTCTCAGCAACTTCCCCGCTGCTCACCTGTTCTTTTTAACATATGCCGCGGCACGCTGGCCGGCTACCGCGCCTTCGCCTACTGCTGTGGACAGTTGGGGGAACCCGCCGATGCAGTCACCTGCGGCGAAGATGCCGGGCATATTGGTCATGCCGTCTACATCCACGACGATGTTCCCACCGAGTACCTCGATACCGAGTTTTTGCGCAAAGTCGGCAGCGGAGGCTTGGCCAACGGCCACAAACAAGCCGTCAAGGGCTTTTTTGCTGCCACCTTCCATGACGAGCGCTTCCAGTTTACCATCCCCTGTCAGCTTTTCAATTTTACCCGGTTCCACAGCAAAACTGTTTTCGCCCGTTGCGGTAAAGGCTTGGCCGTTTGTAAAAATCGTAATTTCTTTGGCAAAGCCTGCCAGATGCTTGGCTTCGTTCAAGGCATAATCGCCGTCGCCCAGAACGCCGAGCACTTTTTCCTTAAAGAAAAATCCGTCGCAAACGGCACAGTAACTGACACCCTTGCCCTCAAATTCTTCGATCCCGGCAATTTTAGCGGCCTTGCGGGATTTGCCCACAGCAATAATGACCGCTTTGCATGGGAACTCGCCCGCAGCGGTTTCAACAAGGTAGCCATCGCCAAAGCCGATACCCGTCACTTCGCCTTGGATCAGCTCACCGCCGAGTGCGGCCAATTGCTCTTCGCCGCGGCGCTGGATTTCCGTACCGCTTAAGGTTTTTTCCATACCGTAGTAATTGTCGATATGATCCGCTTTTGCCAACATACCGACACCGCTGCCGATGACGAGAACTTTCATCCCCGCTCGAATAGCGTAAAGTGCCGAGGAAATGCCGGCGGGACCTTTACCGATGATGATGATGTCGTGCATATTTTTTTACCTCTTTCCTTTTGATTGAGAAGCGGTGGTGGACGATAGAAAAGCAGTTGAGAAGCGATTGGGGAACGACGATGAGAAGCCGGCGACGCTCTTTCGTAACCCCCATTGCTTCTCCATCGCTTCCCAAACGCCCCCTATTGCTTCTCCGCTATCTTAAATGTATAAACATACTCCGCCTTAATTTTATCCGGATTGAGTGCAGGAATAAGGAGCTTTAGTTTGCCGTTTTCGTTTGCGGTTTGGATTTTTTCGGATGCGCCTAATAGGGATACTTCTATGTTTTCCTTGTACTCCACATCGTTTAGCAGGACTTCGTTTGTTGGGAAAGTTTTTAGGAAGGCATATATATTACCGTCGCGCTGGGTATAACAAACTTCTTTTTGTGTGCTTTTTTTATACTTGCGGCTGGCGTAAATAGCCTCACCGTTTATCGCCAACCATTCGCCGATTTGCAGGAGGCGTTCTTGCATAATCACCGGGATGGTGCCGTCCGCCGCGGGGCCGACATTCAGCAAAAAATTGCCGCCGGCACTGACGAGGTCCACGAGCATTTCAATCAAATCTTCTGCCGGCGTATAGCAACCGAGGTCTTCTATACGGTTAAAGCCGAAGGAAGCGCCGATACCGCGGCATTCTTCAAAGACTCGTTTGCCTTCCAGTTCTTCAATGCTCCTGCCGCCTTCAATCATACCATATTCGGAGGTGAAGTTGCCGCCAAGGCGTCCCCTTGTTTCCTTGCCCCAACGGTCATTTGGCACAATAAAATCTTTCACGCTCGATTCATTGTAAAGCCACGTTAAAAAGTCCGTGCTGTGCCAGACAGCACTTTCGTGCTCCCACTCCCCATCTGTAAACAAGGTGTGCGGCTGATATTTTTCAATAAACTCCTTGAGCATGGGAATTAAATGTTCCACCGCATATTCTTCCGGGTCCTTGAGATAAAGCGGATGAAACCACTCATAGACGGAGTGATAAGCGCCGAATTTTACATCGGTCTTGTCGCATTCGGCCTTGAGTTCGGCACAAAAATCTTTGTGCGGTCCCACATCGACGCTGTTCCAATTCCAAGCATAATCGCTTTGATACATACAAAAGCCGTCGTGATGCTTGGAAACAATGTTGATATATTTAGCGCCCGCTCTTTCAAACAGGTCGACCCATTCTTTGGCATCAAAAAGTTCTGCCTTAAAGTCCTTGACAAAGTCGGCGTACTTGAACTGTTCGCCGTACTGATCGATATGCCATTGATGCGTCGGGTTGTCCTTATTGTGCATGTGGTAGCCGTACCATTCGGCATAGTTGCCCCTTGGCGCCCACGCCGGAACAGAATACAACCCCCAGTGGATGAAGATGCCAAACTTAGCATCCTCAAACCATGAGGGTATAGGGCGGGTATTCAAGGAATCCCAATTGTTCTCGTACATACTCTTCTCCTCTAAGGCAAAACGGCTCCTCCGCAGACCGAAAGGCAGACCGCGACAAAAGAGCTGTTTTAGATTATTTAGTCTTTGAAAATATCTGTCTGTTCGATGAGCTGAATACCGGCGGCCGTGAGGACTTCCGCAGCAAAGTCGTTGTCTGTGACTCTGATAATAATATACGCCTTGCCTTTTTCGGGGGTGATAAAAGCGTAGGCATACCCTACATCAACGCCCTTGTCCGCCAGCACATTGATGGCCTTGGCAAAACCGCCCGGTTCGTCCGGAATTGCAACGCCAAGCACACCGGTTGAGGAAACCGTCATGCCTTCTTCCCGGATGATTTCAACCGCTTTTTCAGGATGGCTGACAATCAGGCGTAAAATACCGTAATCGGTAGTGTCGGCAATGGACAGAGCCCGGATATCGATGTCTTTCTTTGCCAGCATAGCGGTAATATCCGCCAGCCGTCCCGGCTTGTTTTCAATGAAAATCGAAATCTGTTTGATTGACATAAGTATTCCTCCTTCATTAATATGTTGCTTCGTGTTTAACGTCTAGATTTTTCTGTTGTCTATTACCCTGATCGCTTTGCCTTCCGAACGGGGAAGGGTGCGGGGTTCGACCAGGTGCACGGTCGTCGCGACGCCCAGCGTTTCTTGCAGGGAGGAGCAGATTCTCTTCTCCGTCCGCTCGACTTGACGCATGGAATCCGAGAAAAGGGATTCGGACATTTCAATATTAATCTTCATCACATCAAGATTATGAATGCGCTCTACAACGATTTGATAGTTTGGCTCCATCCCAAGGGAAAGAATCACATGCTCCACCTGTGAGGGGAAAACATTGACGCCGCGGATAATCAGCATATCGTCCGAACGGCCGCGCGGCTTTTGCATTTTGACAAGCGTCCGCCCGCAGGCGCATTTTTCATGCGTGATGGCGGATATATCACGGGTCCTGTAGCGCACAAGGGGCAAAGCCTCTTTGCCGATGCAGGTGAAGACCAATTCGCCAAAAGTGCCGTCCGGCACCGGCTCCAGCGTATCCGCATCCACGATTTCGGGGTAATAATAATCTTCGCAAATATGCATGCCGTCTTGTGCACAGCAATCATAGCCGACACCGGGACCGGCAATTTCCGAAAGGCCGTAAATATCGTAGGCTTTCACCGCCAAGGACTTTTCAATTTCTTTACGCATATTCTCTGTCCATGGCTCGGCACCGCAAATAGCGGCACGCAGGGGCAGGGTCTTGGGGTCGATGCCCATTTCCTTAATCGTTTCGCCGATATAAAGGGCATACGACGGCGTGCAGCAGAGAATGTTAGAGCCGAAGTCTTGCAAAATTTGTACTTGACGCGCCGTATTGCCCGACGAAACGGGAATAACGGTAGCGCCCAATTTTTCCGCCCCGTAGTGCAGGCCTAATCCGCCGGTAAAAAGACCGTAGCCGTAGGAAATATGGACATAATCCGAGTGTGTGCCACCGGCTGCCGTGATGGCGCGCGCGCATCCTTCAGACCAGTTTTCTAAATCCCCCTTTGTGTAGCCCACAACCGTTTGTTTGCCGGTTGTACCGGAGGAGGCGTGGATACGAACCACTTTTTCTTTGGGCACGGCGAACAAATCGAATGGATAGTTGTCGCGCAAATCCTGCTTGACGGTAAAGGGCAGTTTGGTGATGTCGTCGATGGTTTTAATATCCTGCGGCAACAGTCCAATCTCGTCAAACTTTTTTTTGTAAAAAGGAACGTTGTTATAGCAGTTATAAACCATTTTTATCAGCCGTGCGCTTTGAATGGCGTGCAGGTATTCGCGCGATGCTGTTTCAATTTCCGGATTAAAGTAGTTGGGCGAATTTTGCATAGGGTTCAGTCCTTTCATGATTGCTTATAATTAAAGCCTAATTCAAAAGCTTTGAGGTTCATTTCAAGAAACTTTGGAGGCACTGTCGCTTTGATAGCCGCTTGCCACACTTCAACGGGTAAATCCGTTTGGCTTGCCATCGCACCGATTAAAACCACATTAACCGCTTTTTCGGACCCGGCTTGCTCCGCGAGCGGTAAGGCATCAATGGCGGTAATAGCGGCTCCGGCCGCGCGTAGTGTTTTAAGAACGCCCTCGGGGTAAACTGCGCTGCCACTCACAACAGGCATCGGGTCAATTTGCCGGGTATTGACGACGAGCTTGCCCTCGGGCTTTAAAAAGTCGAACCAGCGTGCTGCCTCAAGCAGCTCAAATGCCAGAATAATATCCGCTTCGCCTTGGCGAACAACCGGCGACGCAACATTTTCGCCATATTTTACATAGGTGACAACCGCACCGCCGCGTTGGCTCATCCCATGCACTTCGGACACCTTGACATCGTAGCCTTGGCTGAGTAACGCACTGCCGAGCAGACGGCTTGCGAGCAAAGTGCCCTGCCCGCCTACACCTACTATCATAATACTTTTAACAGACATATTTAACAACCCTTTCCATCTTGGCCGGAAAAATTAATTCTTGAGTTACGAGATGGCCCCGAATTTGCACAACTGCTTGCAAACGCCGCACCCGACGCATTGCGTGGGGTCAATCGATGATTTGCCATCTTTAAAACTGATGGCGGGGCAGCCGATGCGCATACACATTTTGCAGGCAACGCATTTTTCTTTGTCCACTGCGAGCGCCGGGCTGTGCTTAACGTATTTTAACAAGGCGCAGGGGCGCCTGGAAATGACCACGGAAGGGCCGTCTGCTTCGAGTTCCGCTCGAATGGCATTTTCCGTCGCTTGTAAATTATTCGGGTCCACCACGACGACGCGCTCAATACCGACGGCTTTCACGAGCAGTTCCAAGTTCACGGCGGAGGCCGGTTCGCCTTTAATGGTTTTGCCGGTGGTCGGGTTATCCTGATGGCCGGTCATACCGGTAATGCTGTTGTCCAAAATAATAACGACGGAATCGCTTTTGTTATAGGCGATATCAATCAGCCCCGTGATGCCGGAATGTATAAAGGTGGAGTCCCCTATAACGGCAACGGACTTTTTCGCATTGGCGGGGTCTGCTTTGTTGCGCCCGTGTAAAGCCGAAACGGAAGCACCCATGCAAATAACCGTGTCAATCATACTCAGCGGCGGCAGGGCGGCCAATGTATAGCAGCCAATATCGCCACTGACAAATACTTTGAGTTTTTTGAGTGCATAAAACAGTCCTCTGTGCGGGCAGCCCGTGCAAAGCACCGGCGGGCGCCCCGGGACCGCTATATCTGTAGCAAGAAATTCTTTTTCTTCGCCTAAAATCGTTTTTGCTATCACGCTTTGTGAGTATTCGCCCAAAAGGGAAAATACCGCTTTGCCGATGACTGCAATGCCGTGTTTTGCGCAGTGGGTTTCTATAAAATCGTCCAGTTCTTCGATAACATAGACCTGTTCGAACTGCATGGCAAAGTCTTTTAAAAGCCGAACAGGCAAGGGGTCGACACAACCGAGCTTGAGGTAAGATGCCTTGTCGCCAAGGGCTTCTTTGGCATACTGGTAGCACGCGCCGGAGGTGATCACGCCTATTTTTTTGCTGTTATATTCCACCGTGTTCAAAGGCGACGTTTCCGCCCATTCGGTTTGCGCCAAAATCCGCTGTTCAACAAAGGCATGGCGCGGTCTTGCCATGGCGGGCATCATCACATATTTTTGCGCATCTTTTGTGTAAGGCTTTAAGCCGTTGTCCACACGCTCCCCCGTTTGAGTCAAACTCCGCGAGTGAGAAATGCGCGTGGTGAGCCTGACAATAACCGGCGTGTCAAATTGTTCCGACAGTTCAAAAGCGCGTTTGGTGTATTGCAGGCATTCTTCCGAATCCGCCGGTTCGAGCATCATGGTTTTTGATGCTAACGCATAATGGCGGGAGTCCTGCTCATTTTGCGAAGAGTGCATACCCGGGTCATCCGCAACGGCAATCACCAGCCCTGCGTTGACACCCGTGTAGGAAAGCGTAAACAGCGGGTCCGCCGCCACATTCAGCCCAACATGCTTCATCCCACAAAAAGAGCGGGCGCCGGCTATGGCAGCACCGCCCGCCACTTCCATGGCCACCTTTTCGTTGGGCGCCCATTCGACGGTCATCGCGTCATATTCTGCGGCGCGCTCGGTAATTTCCGTACTCGGTGTGCCGGGATAGCTTGAAACGACACGGCAGCCGGCCTCGTAAAGGCCACGCGCAACAGCCTCGTTCCCCAATAACAGTTCTTTCATAATTCCTCCAAAAATTGCCCAAGAATTCATCTTGTTTGTTTGTATTTTTTTGCATTTTTTGCCCTAACCCATTGATTAAGACTAGCGGGTTAGGGCATTTTAAACTTGCCCTGCCAAGCTCTCTTTTACGAGAATTAGCAGTTGATATTATAGCATATTTATTCGGCCGCTACAAGCCCGGTGTAAAAGAACGCGCCTTCTTTTTCGGGCGTTTTTTTAGCGGCGAGTAGGCTGACGAGCAGGCATACCACAATGGATGCGACCATGGCCGCTACGGCATAATTGGGGCCTTTGCCGGCAATTTCCAACACCTTTGCACCGGGTGCATTCGCAAAAGTGGCAATAAGCTTGCACAGCGCAGGCGGCATTGCCAAAAAGAACCCCGTGAGCATCCCTGCCCACGCGCCGATTTTGTTCATACCCTTCCAGTACAGTGCCAGCACATACGGCGCGAGGAAGGAGCCGGAAATAATACCCCAGGAATAACTCATCATGTCCAATATCGGCGTTTTCGTGTTGGCGACCACATAGGAAAGAATGACGAAAAGGACGCATAATATTTTTGTCAGGCGTGTCACCGTTTTATCCGACATCTTTTTGTGAAACAAGCCTTTAATAAAGTCCATGGAAAGGGTTGAGCTTGCGGTGAGTGTGATGGAGCTGAGGGTGGACACCGACGCCGCAATTAAAAGAACGATAACAATACCAACCAACACCGCGGGTAGGTCCGCCGCTTGCAGCATATTGGGCACAATATAATCTTGCTGTGGTGCCGGGAACGCCGCAATTTGGTCCACGTCAAAAAACATATGGCTCAGCGAGCCGATAAAATAACCGCCGCCCGCAACCAGAACCGCAAAAAAAGTAGAAATGGCGATCCCTCTTTTTGCCTGCGCATCGTCACGAATACCGTAATATTTTTGAATCATTTGCGGTAAACCCCAAGTGCCGAAGCTTGTCATCAGTACAAGGGAAAGGAGCGCCGTCCACTTTTTGGATGACAATTCCGGCAAGCCCAAATCTGTCTTGGCAAATGCCGCTATGCCCGAAAGGCCGCCGACTTGTTTGCTGCGAAGCACAAATAGTATTAAAAAAGCCACGCCGACCATCATCACAATCCCCTGCACAAAATCCGCACGGGCTTGCACAACGTAACCGCCGAGCACCAGCAGCAAGGCCGACACGACTGCGATAATAACCATAGATGATGTATCCGACACGCCCAAAAGCACCTGCGCCACGGAGCTAAGCCCCTTGTAAACAGATGCGGAGTATGGGATGAGGAAAATAAAGATAACCACGCAAGCAAATATTTTCATCGCATGGCTTTGGTAACGCATTTCAAAAAACTGCGGCATTGTTTTAATTTTGAGCCGCTGCGTGACTTCCCTTGTTCTGCGGGCCAACACACGCCACGCAAGCCAAGTGCCAAAAACTGCATTGCCGACACCGACCAGAATAGCCCAAAGGCCAAAACTGTTGCCAATGCCCCCGGCATAGCCGATAAACATCACGGCCGAAAAATAAGCCGTCCCATAGGACATAGCGGAAATCCATGCCCCCGCATTGCGCCCGCCCACGGAAAAATCCGCAATGTTCTTAGATTTGCGCCCCACGACAAGGCCGACGGCGACCATTGCCACAACATAAACACCAATTGTAACCCATATTGTTGACATAAACACGTTCCCTCTCACGCTTTAGCGCTTTTTGCTTGTTATGCTTTAAAGCTTTTGCCTATTAAAGCACCAATAGGGTATATGATACTGTTTAATGGTGGGATTGTCAAGATATTTTTTATCTCATCCGCAGATGGCAGAGACATCCGCAGATGGCAGAGACATCCGCAGATGGCTTTGACACTTGCGGTACCGGCTCGCTTACATAGGCGAAGCAAGGGATAAAGTTATAAAGGGATAAAAAAGCGCTTAAAGTGTCAGCATGCACCGACATTAAAAGCGCTTAAACTTCGTATCTTTTTACCCTACGGTTGAACAGTCGTAAATTGTATTATGGCTTCAATAATCTGTGATACTATGGGTTCTAAGCCGGGGAACAATAGACTCAGTACCGTTAAAAACATGCTCAATGGGAGAAAAATAAGACGACCTATATAAGCAAATAGCTCAACATACATTTTGTTTTCACCTCTTTCGACACTAATCTTTTCGTTTAACGCCCGACAAAGCAACGATGCAAATTCGATTTGCCGTGCCGGCATTAGCCGAGATAAATTGTGCCTCAATTCCGCCGCTTGGCAAGAAAGGTTAGACGGACGTAATCTGTGCGATGGCTGCGAGAATCTGTTCGGCGATAGGTTGGAATCCGGGGAATACGAGCCCAAGTAATGTTACCGGGTAAATAATTGGGAGCCAAAATAGACGAGCGATAAAAGTAAACAGTTCACCATTCATTTCATTTTCCCTCCTTCCCAATATAATATTTTCCTATAAAGAATTATAGCATAGTTCCTTGTTTTTGTCCAGTTAAATATTTCTTTTTCAGATTGCTTTGAAGCAAAAGAGTATCACAAAAACCGTCCAAAACCGATGCTCTACATTGGGCTGTTTAGCAAGATGTTTTGAAATCGCGGCTGCAATAGAAATAGGCATCGGCAAGGGTGAAAATGCCCTTGCCGATGAGGTCGATATTATTTGTTTGCAATAATGCCATTCGCTAATGAGATTGGCATTTCGTCTTTTCCCTTGTAGGGGCTGCCATTGGCGGCCCGCCCTTGTTAGTCTTTGCTTTCTCTTTAGGAAGGTGGAAGCGCAGTGACGGAAGGAGTCCGTCTTCCGCGTGTCCATTGTATGGTGTGAGCGGGGTAAAAACCGTAGAACCGTTGTCCGTGTTGATTACAGAACACGAGAGAACCGTCCCCATGTGTTTCCTGAACAGAATTTCCCGATGGTCATGGAGATGATACGAGCCGCGGAGGTTCGAGAGGACAATGACGATTACCAAAGTCCTCTTGATGAGCTTTTTGAC
>JAAYFA010000227.1 GCA_012728445.1 Clostridiales bacterium
ACAATATACAAGGGTACGGCAACTATTTTATTACCGTCGGCAAAGCGGGGGCGCCGTCCTGGGCCTTGGTCTTTATCGATTCCAACAACAACCGACCTTACCCCGCTAAAAACGCAAACGAAACGAATAACGGATATGATTATATTTATCGCAATCAAATTGCCTGGTATTTGGAACAATCACAACAGTTGGAAGAAAAAGTCGGGCATCAATTGGGCGAGTTGGCGTTTTTTCACAATCCGCTGCCGGAGTATAACGAGGTCTGGGGCTATAACGAATGTTTCGGACAAAAGAACGAATTTATCTGCTGCCCCAAAACCAACTCGGGCATGTTTGCGGCCATGGTGGACAGGGGCGCCATGCGCGGCGTATTTGTCGGCCATGACCATATCAATGATTTTGACGGCAAGCTTTTTGGTATCCGTTTGTGTTACGGTCGCGGTTCCGGTTACGGTGCTTACAGCATGTACGGGTATTTAAAAGGCGCAAGAATTATTGATTTGGATGCCAACACATCGGATTTTTCTTCCTATATTTGGTTGGAGGATGGCACGACCCATGTGCAAGACAGGAAACATGAGCCGGAGCATAATTTTTGATTGTCAAGTTGATTTTGGTTAGCGTATAAAAGAGGACCCTCTACAAACGATTAGAGAGTCCTTTTTGCTATTTCTGCTGTGCGAAGTTGATAGCGTACTCAATGGCATTTAACAAGCTTAACTCATTTGCGCTGCCTTTACCCGCCTGGTCAAAAGCGGTTCCGTGGTCAACACTTGTCCTTATGATTGGTAAGCCCAGGGTAATATTAACGCCCGCTACGCTGGTCCACTTTTGCTCTTTGGGGTCATAGACAAAGCCAACGACTTTAAGCGGTATGTGCCCTTGGTCGTGATACATCGCAACGACAATATCGTACCAACCACCGCGTGCTTTTGAAAAAACGGTGTCCGGCGGTACGGGGCCTTCTACATTTAATCCTTTCGCTTTTGCCTCTTCAATGGCGGGGGTAATTTCTTCTATTTCTTCTCTGCCGAACAAACCGTTCTCACCGCTGTGGGGATTCAGTCCCGCTACGCCTATTTTAGGGTTTTTTATCCCAATATCCATACAGGCTTTGTTAGCCAATTCAATAACTTCTAAAACTCTTTTTTGCTTGACCAAATCACAAGCTTCTCTTAGGGATACATGTGTGGACACATGCACAACTCTCAAGTTCTCATGGCACAACATCATAGTGTATTTGCTTGTATTTGTCTGCTGGGCATATATCTCTGTATGCCCATTAAATTTATGCCCCGCTAAATTAATCGCTTCTTTATTAATCGCATTTGTTACCGTGGCGTCAACTTCCTTATCCATTGCAATTTGAATGGCTTTGACAACATACTGATAAGAGGCATCGCCTGCAATTTTCGACACTCTCCCAAGTTCATAGTCAACGCCTTCCAAAAGATTCATGTGAAGGACATCAATAACCCCATGCACAAACAAACCCTCATCTGCACAACTGATTGAATTAATTTGGAGGTCTTTCAAATTCAGTATTTCTTTGGCTCTCCCCAAAGCAAGTGCATCACCAACAACGAGAGGCTTGCATTTGTCATAAATTTCTTTGTGGTTTAGGGCCTTGAGCGTTATCTCGGGGCCAATGCTTGCCGGGTCACCCAGGGTTATGGCTACAATCGGCCGTTCATTTTTTTGCACTTCGGTTCACTCCAATCCTGTTAGTTCTATTCCAATGAAGCGTTATCGTCAAGGACTCCCTGCAACATATTGATGCCTTCATCGGAAATCAGATCAAAAGGTTTTCTGCAGTTTCCCACCGGGTAACCCAGTAGCTGAACCGCTTTTTTAATCACCGTGTTCGGATTACCATGCTTAAAACACGCTCTTAAAGGGTAGACTTTATATTGAAGTTCTTTTGCTCGATCAAGATCATTTTTTACATAACTTTCATATATGCCGGCGATCGTTTTTGGGAAGACATTGGCACATCCGGATACGGACCCCGCACCGCCCGCTAAAAGATTCCATAATATCAAGGCATCATTGCCCGATAAGACAGCAAAGTCTCTGTCTTTTGTTGCGTCTATATAACCAAGCATGGTGTTAAAGTCACCGCTACTGTCCTTGACGCCAATAATATTTTCGATTCGTGACAATTTTTCTACCGTTGCCGCTTCTAAATGATTGCCTGTTCTTGCCGGTATATTGTATAAAACTATCGGCAGGCTTACTGCACGCGCAACTGTTTTATAGTGCTCATACAGCTCCTGCTGTGAAGCCTTCGCAAAAGATGGCGTAATAATGGACAATGCGTCGACGCCGACGTGCTCTGCAAACAAGGACATTTCTACCGTATCCTTCGTACTAATACATCCTGTCCCCGCATAAACCGGGACTCTGCCATTCACTTCATCAACGACGATTTTTAGTATTGCCTTTTTTTCGTCACGGCTTAATATGTAGCCTTCTCCATTCGTCCCTGCCGGGAATATGCCGTGAACGCCGGCTTTAATAAGTCTGTTTACTTGGTTTCTTAATTCGGTTTCATTAACACTTTCATCTTCATGCAGTGGCGTTAGAATCGGTACTATTATTCCTTTTACTCTAAACATTTTTTTCTCCCTTTTTTATAAAATAGCTTGATATATTTTTTTAGCGTCTTCGGGGCTAACAATTCTCTTATTGTTTTTTAGCAATCTTTCTACTTTCATCCCTGACTGCACTAACTGATCAATATCGTCCACTTCTATGTGGAGTTCACGTAAGGTCTTAGGTATTGCCAGGTTTGATATGATTTCTTCAATACGCATGAGCACGATGTTCGACTTTTCTTCGATCCTCTTTGCGCCCGATAAGTTCAGCATATCATAACACTCAACCAGCTCTTTTTGACATGCACGTTCATTAAAGCGCATAACAGGCATCAACATCATTCCATTTGCTATGCCGTGGGGGATTTTATATTTACCGCCTAGGGGATAAGACAGTGCGTGTACCGCTGTGGTTCCCGAAGATGTAATGGCAATGCCGGCATAAAAGGCAGCCAAAAGCATATTGTTTTTCTCGTCTATCGAATCTTTATCCGAACAAGCCTTTTCGATATTATGGACGATCAGTTTTAGGGACTCGGCTGCAAACAAATTACTAAACGGGTTTGCTAACTTTGATGTATAGCATTCAATCGCATGGGTGAGTGCGTCGATCCCTGTAGATGCAGCGATTTCAAGCGGCAAATCTCGAATCAAATCTCCATCTAAAATAACGAAGTCCGGTATCATTTCCGGGTTCACAATCCCTACTTTCAGCTCTTTTTCAGGCACCAGCACAATGCTGTTAGGCGTTGCCTCTGAGCCTGTTCCGGCTGTTGTGGGGATCATCATTAAGCCGATTGTCCTTTTGCCCAAAAGTGGCGACTCCAGCAAATCCCTTACCGAGTGCTCGCTTCCGACTAAAATGGACGTTAGTTTTGCTAAGTCCATTACACTGCCACCACCGACTGCTAGGATAGCATCAAAATCTTTGCGGTTAAAATCGTCTATAATCTGTTGGGATTCGTCACAAGTGGGCTCTTTCGTCGCCGTTTCAATGATTTCATATTGAACATCACAGCAGTTCAACTGTTCAATAACCTTGTCGACTATTCCGGACTTTATGATTCCACCGTCCGAAAATACGGCGACGTTTTTATATTTGCCTTGAACGGCTGTTCCGAGTTCTTTCAAAGATCCGGCTCCGCTAACGATGTTGCGGGGTAGTTTTAAACTATACATATGGATACTCCTTTTCAATTCAAATCATCTTTTCTATCTTTTTAACCAAAACCGGAATCAAGTTTTCATTCCCAAATCCACCGGACTTTGATAGGACCCAAACCATCTTTTCGCCTAGCTTCACTCGCGATAAGACGGTGCCCGGTTCCAACTCGCACACCAATTCTATTTCGCTGCATTTCGTCGCCCTAAAAAACTGGGCCAAAGTATCTCCGCCGATGACCATAACAACGCCGGTCCACTGCTCATCTATCAACTCTTTTGTGATTCGGCTTAAACCTTTTGCAATCATTTTCCCGGCCTGAGTTAATTCAATGCCCATTTTTTTGCTATACGAGGCGTACACTTCAGGGTTTGATATGCCCGTATCAATCATGACGACCTTATTATTTTTAAGCTCCTCTTTAAAGGACGCAATCCATTGCTGCCCCTCACCGCTATCCGGGTAATCCGCTTCTAATATTTGCTGCGGTTCCAAAGAAACTCTCTTATACCCGATTTTTTCCGCATATTCCACCTGTTTTCTCGTAACAGGATGAATGCTTCCGCACACAACAAGCAAAGGGTTATTTAACTGAGGCACCGTTACACTACCTTTAGATAGGGTTATAACTTCCGGCAATACAGACGCAAACCCCGCACAACCCGCCATTACATGCAGTTGATTTTTTTCTTTTAAATGCTTCGCAATCGTGAGAATATCTTGATCGTTTTCAGCATCGAACACGCCTATGGTATTATCTTTAAAGTCGGTATCATAATGATTGGATTTTGATAACGCTGCAACTTGTACATCACATCCGGAAAACAAATCCTTTACACGCGATGATAATACGGGGTCATATAAATCTTTTCCAAACACCGTGTCACTAATCGGGATATTCTCGGCATAGTGAATCCCGCCACGCGTAACGCGGTCCATTTTAGGCAAGGCCGGTATAAACGGTAAAAACTTTATTCCGCCGGCATGAATAGCGGCTGATAACTCACTGCCAATATTTCCTCTTAGTACCGAATCGGTTTTTTTGTAAATATAGGGTATCCCGGCTTCTACCGCTTTTGCTACAATCTTATATACAGTTTCATAAGCCTTTTCCTTAGACAAGTGTCTTGTTTCTAAGTTCACCACCAAGACTTCGGCATCTTCTTTTTCAAAGTCAATGTCATCTGTCTCTGAACCTACAAATATCCTTGTCTTCGCTTGGTACTTTACAAATTGTATGCCCGTATCGAGGGCACCGGTAAAATCATCGGATAAAATCAATAGCTTTACCATAGTCTCTCCTAACTAGTTGTTATCTTCTGATGCTAATTAAGCTTTATCCCCATCGCCACATCGCCGAATCCTTTTTCAAGTTCCGTAAACCCATATTTTTTATAAAAGTTGATGCCAAGTTCGTTACTTCCACCAACGGTGAGCATTAGCCCGCCAATCCCTTTAGCCGCCAGATGTGTCTTCAACGTGTCCACCAGTTTGCTACCAAGGCCTTTGCGCTGGTAGCTTTCTAATATGTCGATATGCAGGTGAGCAGGGTATTCCGCCGCGTATTTGGCGTGCAGGCGGTAGGAGGCAAGCGATGCTTTCCATTTGAAATAACCGAGTGCTTTGACCTTCGGCAAAAAGATTTCGTTAAAGCGCTTCTGATACTCCGCATAGTTTTCGGCACAATAGATGTAACCGGCCACTTCGTCATTTTCGTTCACCGCTACAAAGCAGTTTTCCGGCTCACATTCAATATAATAATCGCAATAGGTGTATAGGATAAAATTTTGTTGCCTTTTTGATTTCGGGTTATCGGCATTCACCAGGCATAAATTGCGGACACTGTCGCGGTCCTTTTGCTGAAAACTTCTGATTGTTTCCATCGTCATTCTCCTCATATTTGAAAATTGTACAATGCTCATAGATGAATCCTGTCGCACCCCAACCGTTTCTCTATCGCTTCTCCGCTGTTTTTCTATTGCTTCTCAATCCATGTCTATCAAATAACAGCTCGTAAATGTAATCGACTGCGGTCCGTTGTTGTAGGGGACACCCGACGAGGTGCAAACGTTGCTTACAAAAAGACCGTACGCTTCCATGGACGGCATTACAAGGTCGGGGAAACGGCAAGGTGCATCGGGGTAGGTGCATGTGGTGCAAACCGTGCAAGGCCCGCTGCCCATCGGCAGGATGTTGGGGGTTCGTTTGCGTAAAAAGGCGGTAAAGTTTTTAAAGGTTTCGTTGTGCTTTGCCCCGGCTGCTTGTATCGAGTCCCAGTCAAAGTCATCCTCCAACCGGCCTATCGTCTGGACGATAATGCCGGAAGAGTACAAGGAAGCTTTTTTTGCCGCATCTACAATGCTGCCGCAACCCGGCGGACACGCCCAGTTTTTGGCGTAATTATGGCAGCGGTCTGCGGCGCACATATCGCGAACCTCCGGCATAAACTCAAGAGCCTCGCAATTAAGCTCGCCTGCCTGCGAAAATCCGGCGGCTAAGGCTTCTTCTATTAATGCTTTTATATCTATCATTTAATTTGCCCCTTTACCAGTTTTGTACCGGTAAATTATACATGAATTAACCGGTGGGTTCAAGCAAAATAACCCCATAGAATAAATATGCATTGAAGTGTGCATTGAAATATAGTACGATTACAGTAGTTGCAGTGACCCGCAGAATATAAAGAAAATATATTTGAATTGAAATGGGGAGCAACCATGAAATACGAATGGTTGGACGAATATTGCCTCGCGAAAAAAAGCGTTGAAAAAGACTATAAGCTTGAATGGAACGCAACTCGTTACATGATACGAGGCAAAATGTTTGCCATGCAAGGTGGTGATAAAGTTGGCAAGCCGATTATCACCGTTAAGCTTGAACCGTTATTCGGGGAGCTGCTGAGAGAGCAGTACAAAGACATCGTTCCCGGTTATTATATGAACAAGGTGCATTGGAACTCGCTGTATTTGGAGGGCGATGTACCGGATACTGTTTTAAGAGATATGTTGGATAAATCATATGATATATTATTGGCGTCTTTCAGCAAGAAGGCTCGGAAGGAGATAATGGAAAGCATATGAATATAATGGAAGATTTGGCAAAGCGCAAATTACCGCCCGTTTTAAACCCCGACACCACCGCGACGAATTGGCCTTTGCGCCGCAAAGAGATTTTGAATTTACTCGCAAAGGAAGAATACGGTTTTTCGCCCCCGCCACCCGCTTTTGTGGAAGCCGAAACAACGCTTTTGGAAAACAGAGCGTGGGCAGGCAAAGCGGAACATAGACAAATAGCGCTAAAGTTCCCGACACCAAAGGGCGAATTTTCTTTCCCCGCTGATTTGGTTTTGCCGTTCAGTGAAAAAAAGACGCCGCTTCTTATCTACATATCGTTCACAAAGTACCCCATAGGCAAGTATGGACCGATAGAAGAAATTGTGGATAGTGGCTATGCTTTGGCGACTTTTTGTTATGAAGATGTGACAGCAGATAAAGATGACGACTTTAGCTCCGGACTTGCGGCGATGTTTGACAGAACACAGGACGGCGCGGACTGGGGTAAAATATCCATGTGGGCGTGGGCCGCGAGCCGTGTAATGGATTACGCGCAGTCACTTGACTCAATCGATAAAAAGCGTATCTTCTGCATCGGCCATTCGCGCCTGGGCAAAACCTCACTGTGGTGCGGCGCACAGGACGAACGTTTCGCCGCTGCGGTTTCCAACGATTCGGGCTGCGGTGGCGCGGCAATTGCCAGGGATAAAACGGGTGAAAGAATACAACAGATAACATCCCGCTTCCCGTATTGGTTTTGCAAAAGTTATCAAAAATATATTGGCAAAGAGCAGGACCTGCCTTTTGACCAACATTGGCTTTTGGCTTTGCTCGCCCCGCGTCCGGTGTATGTCGCAAGTGGGTCGGAGGATAATTGGGC
>JAAYFA010000262.1 GCA_012728445.1 Clostridiales bacterium
AAAATAATCGGGATAATGGTGAACGCCGACACCATTAAAGTCGGCAACGCCAAGAGTGTTTTATGAAATTTTTTGTCAAGCAGGTCATTTATTTCCTCAATAAAGCTGAGCGGCTTTCTGCCCGACGACTTCATTTGATACGCACGGTAGCCGTCCTTGACAGAAGTAAAATAAATGCCTAAATAAACCAAAGCAAGGATTATTGAAAACACGCCGAACAAGAGTATCTTCATTGAATTATCCGGTTGCACATACCTGTATATTTGATCCACGGGATCAAACACTTCGCTGCCTGCATTGGTGCCAAGGGTTCCGATGTCTTTCACATATTGCCACCCGAACCCTGTTATGTAAAGAATGAAGGCGATTTGGGTAGAAAAGTACATAAGACCCTTTACGAGTTGACCATTAAACATATTGCCGGCACCCATTATAAAAAACGAAAGCTTGTTGCCGATATTCCCTTTGATAAACGCGTCTATCAATCCCTTTGTTTGACTGCCAACGCTTTTAAAGGCTGACACGAATGCATGGCCAACACCTATTATTTTCTTTTTAAAAAGCTTCGGAAAGCCTGTGACTGCTTTGCCAATCTTGTACCCTGCTCTTTTAACCGGACTCAACCCCATCAGCTCATAATCGGTCATAAAGAATCCTCCCCGCTCGTCTATTGATTACACTCAGCAGAAAACAGCCTGATGGTTTTTGGTTGCCGGTCGGGCAGCACAGACGCCCGACCGGCCGAGGTCATATTACTTTAAAATTTTGCTAAGCGGTAATTTGAGCAACCATGTCGTCAAGCTGCTGTTGGATTGTTTTTGCATAGTTTCTCGCTTCCATTTCGGTTCCAAAGGCTTCCGCCGGTCCCCAGTAAGAACCGAGAACATCCTTTTGTGATGTGGCGAACTCGTTTTGTGCCGCAAGAGCCCCCAAAGCCACATTTGCTTCAACTGCGCCACTTGCCGCTACTTTTAGATTTGATGGGCCTAATTCTCTTTTAGCAAAACGGGTTGCCTGACTTTGTTCATTGGTCAACCACTCTGCAAGTGCCATCGCATCAAGCGGACTCTTTGTCCCTTTGTTAACACCGATGAGTTTGTAACCGCCGAATGAGCCCATTTGGGTTTGAACGCCACCAACGGTAAATGTCGGCAGCTTTGTCGCGGCATAGTTCTCGCCTAACTTTTCCCTAATCTTATCCGCGTTCCATGTACCGGAAACACCTGCGCAGATTTTTTCGCCCATACCACCGGTTAAAACAGGATCATCGCCGGTGATAAATGCCGGGTTTGCCGTGAATGCTTTAATGGCTTCGCCGACTTTTATGCCTGTTTCATTGTTAAAATCACAAGTTTGTTTGCCATCCGTTCCAATGCCGAGTTTGCCGCCGGCACCGAGGAAGAATGAAGCAATGTACCAGCCGTTTGATACGTCCATAAACACTTTTTTGTCAGCAGCCCCGGCTGCCGCAAGGATACCGTCGAGAGACTTTACTTGGTCTTCGCTGACGACACTCTTGTCGTAATAGAGGAAATAGCCGTTGTCTGCCGTCATCGGGTAGCCGTAAAGCTTACCGTCAAGGGTTGCAGCATCAATGGAGACTTCCATGTTCGCCGCTTTGATGTCGGCAATGTTTTTGGTGATTTCATAGAGTGCGCCTGCACCAACGAAATCGCGAATCTGGTCGTTGGGGAATGAAAATACATCCGCCGCCGCGTCGGGGTCTTCCAGGAACTTGGTTTTTGCTTCATCTTCGCCGACAACCCCGAGCGTAATGGTATACTCTTTATCGGGATTAGCCTTCTTGAACCCATCAACAAGTTCTTGAAGAAGGGCCTGGTCATCCTGTGCGCCCCACACCTTGAGGGTTACCTTTGTTTTTTCTGCCGGTACTGTCGTTTTGTCTGTTTCCCCACCGCATGCCGCTAGGCTGATTACCATGGTTACAGCCATCAACAGGGCAAGGATTTTAGCGAACTTTTTCATTGCAGTTACCTCTTTCTTTTTTATATTTGTTATACGCTGAATGCGTACAGCAGATGATTTAATCCGGGTCTTCTTTAAAAACCGCACATCGACTCTTAGGCTTTATTCTTGCGTAAAGCTCCGTTATACCCTTGATTTTTTCAGCCAACTCCGGTGTTAGGAGGGAGGGCGAAACCCGCCACATCCAATTTTTACCTATTGTGGAAGGGACGTTCATTCTTGCGGCATTATCCAGCTCAATCCAGTCTTGCAACTGCACAATGGCGGTATCCGCCACACTGGCAAAGGCGCCCTTAATCAGCGCTAATGGAAGTTGTTTTTTGTTTTTTGCGCAAAAGTAGTCCATCAAATACGCCAAATCTTTTGTCTTTTGGCGCTTACAAAAGCCCGCGACCGTATCATTATCATGCGTACCGACATAAACGGTGGTATTTTTTTCATACTTAAAGGGAATATGCGGGTTGTCCTCATTACCGTCCGCCGCGAACAGCAAAACTTTCATCCCCGGGTAGCCGGATTTTTCAAGCAACTCTTTAACAGATGGGTGAAGAACGCCCAAGTCCTCCGCAATTATTCTTGCCGAACCGACGGCCAGATTTATGGCGTTTATCAACTTTTCCCCCGGTCCCTCGCGCCATTCGCCGCCAATAGCTGTTTTGCTTTCCGGTGAAATGGCATAATACCTCGCAATACCGATAAAGTGATCAATCCGAATCACATCAAAAAGCTTTGAGCAAGACGAAATGCGGCGTTTCCACCAATCAAAGTCGGTTTGTTCCATTGCCTGCCAATCATAAAGTGGGTTCCCCCACCGCTGCCCCGTTGCCGAAAAATAGTCCGGTGGCACGCCGGCAATATATAAAGGATGCCCGTTTTTGTCCATTTGAAAAAAATTCATATTCGCCCATATATCCGCACCGTCACCGGAAACATAGATGGGAATATCCCCAATTAAAGAAATTTCGTTTTTGCTGGCATAACTTTTCAAACTTGCCCATTGCTTGAAAAATTCAAACTGGCAAAATTGCCAAAACTTAATTTCCGCCGCAAGCAGGGTTTTAAAATGGCTGACCGCCTGTCGCTCTCGCAACCGGATGGCATCGGGCCAGCTTTGAAAATCTTTGTGCCCAAAATGCTCCTTGAGAGCCATATATAAAGCATAGTCGTCAAGCCATTCGTTTTCGGATTCACAAAATTCGGTGAATGCTGTTTGATTGATATCAAACTTACAAAAAGCCTCTTTCAACAATAAAAAACGATTGTAAAACAGTTTTTCATAATTGATGAATCCATTGATATCATCAAAATCCGATTTTTCGACCTGTGCGTCGCTCAATAAGCCTTGATTTCTCAGAATATCGATATCAATAAAATACGGGTTGCCGGCAAAAGCGGAAAAAGACTGATAGGGGCTGTCGCCAAACCCGGTGGGCCCTATCGGCAAAACCTGCCAGTAAGACTGCCCGGCCTCTTTTAAAAAATCTATAAAATCAAAGGCTGCCTTCCCAAGTGTGCCGATTCCGTAAGGAGAAGGCAAACTGCTCACAGGCAATAGAATCCCCGCTAATCTGTCCACTATTAACCCCGCCTATCTTTACCCTCAGGACAATTTTCTTTTGTATAGATGTTGTCTTTTGCCTATTATACTATATTTATAAAAACATAGCAATATTTGTTTAACAATCTACTAAATTATTGTACCAATTGCACTGTTTGGCATCCTTTTGTTGCCATTTTCGGTTGATGACAATGACTGCCTATTTCAAAAAGCACCCTAAGGGATTTTACTTCCCTTAGGGTGCTTTGCATGTTCAATTGCCAAAACTAAATCATTCGAAAAATATTGGGTTCGTCAGGCTATATGCAAGGGGCGGAATCGGAACTCCGACATCTTTGGGCATCAATTTTTTTACCACTTGTTTATAGATCATTTTTGAAATATTTTTATACTCGTACAGCACTTCCGCACGAACAAAGCCGTTTTCGACTACTTCTATTGCCGCATTCATCGTTCCGAACTTTTTTGCTTTTTGGTCGAATATAACGGTATCGTTATTATAAACCACCAAGCGGTGGCCTCTTTTGATTTTTTCCGCTTTCACCTGTACTTGAATGCCTTTGTGCCACTCCACCGTTTCGCCAACAAAAGCCTCTCCGCAGGTTAAGTACAACATGGTTTTATTTCCGCCTTGGGTGATAAAACTATTGCCACTCTTCAGCGCGTCAAGGATATCCTCTTGCGTGTTGGACTTGGCATAGCAAACAGTTGTTGGCGTTGCCAAGAGGTTTGTGACATAATAATCTTTATGATAATCACTCCCGCCAACAGCGCTGATACGCTTACCTTGCAGCAGCTGATTATGCCACCAGCGGATATTCGTCATATCATCTATATGCATAGGAGCGTTCCAGACTTCCACACAGTCCATCGGGATCCCCTCCAATGGCAAATACCAAGTGCATCTTTTGCAAAACGGATGGTTGACGGAAATCAAGGCGCCGGCATCTTTTGCTTGATTGATAATTTTTATGTAATCTTCAAAGGATTGCAATTTATAAGGCGCCGAGATGGGCATCTTGACGCCAAAAACATTGAAATGTCCCGGCCTCCCCGTTACCTCCTCCCCCTGAATGATCAGCAAGTCGCCGTCATAATAGGGGGCATCCGCAGCCGGGAAGTTGTGGTCGGTAATAATCGCCCAGTCCAGCCCATTCTTTTTGCAACGCTCAATGAGCTCGGGTGTCGTCAAGTTACCGTCACTATTGCTTGTGTGCAAATGTGTATCGCCCTTAAGCCACTGTCTTTGGTTTGACATGAGCGCCTCCGAAAATAACACTGATTATAGTATTGAACTACAGCAATTTGATATTATTGGCAGAGCATTCTTCCCGCATTTTTTGTGGCCATACGGAAGCATGGACTTCGCCGATATGCGCCTTATTTAATAGGAGCATGCACATCCTTGACTGGCCGATGCCGCCGCCAATGGTTAGAGGCAGTTTGTCCTCCAACAGCATCTTATGGAAGGGCAATGACAATCTTTCTTGCAAATTAAATTCGGCAATCTGGCTGAGCAGCACCGCTTTGTCAACGCGAATGCCCATGGAGGAAAGCTCAAGCGCGCAGTCAATTACAGAGTCGTAGACCACGATATCGCCGTTTAATGTCCAATCGTCATAGTCCGGCGCGCGCCCGCCGTGCCGGATGCCCGACTTTAGTTTGCCGCCAATCTTTAACACAAACATCGCACCGTATTCTTTGACCGCCTCATACTCGCGCTGATCCGGTGTAAGCGCCGGATACTTGTCTGCTAACTCCTGCGTAGTAACAAAAACAATTTCTTCAGGGAGGTCGGATTCCAATGACGGGTAAAGCATACGAACGCGGTTATCTGTTTCTAAAATTGATGTGTATATCTTTTTTACTGTGCTTTTTAGGAAGTCAATGGTTCTGTCTTCGGGCAAAATGACCTTTTCCCAGTCCCACTGGTCTACATAAATTGAATGAATCACATCGCTCACTTCATCCCTGCGAATAGCGTTCATGTCAGTATACAGCCCTGTCCCCGGTGTAAAGCCGTATTGGCCAAGGGCATATCTTTTCCACTTTGCCAAGCTTTGAACAACTTCGACAATTTCGCCGGTTTCAAGTATATCGAAAGCCACGGGGCGTTCAACACCACTTAAGTTGTCGTTGAGTCCCTCTGATTTTAAAACAAAAAGCGGGGCGGATACTCTTGTAAGAAAGAGCTTTCCGCTGAGAACCGTCTCAAAAGTATCTTTGATAAATTTGATTGCCGCCGCCGTTTCCAATAGATTTAGTTTTGACCGGTACATCTTTTCAACTCCGAATATCAATATCTGGTTTTTTCTAGTACTCTATCTTCACCGGCTGCCCGGTCTCCATCGATTTGTTGCAGCTCAGGGCAAATATCAAAGATTTAAGCGCATCGTCATACGGGCTACGAATTTTAGAGGCGTCACCGCTGATAACTGCTTCTACAAACGTACGGTCACACGGCAAGCCCGCATCGCCGTCTTGCTCCCAAGTTGTCACGCCCGCTTTTTTGCTCAGCGCACCGTCACCCTGGATTACATAACTCTCTTCGCCCTCTGCAGGTGCTTTCTCTTTTTCAAAAACTTCAAATGAGCCAATAATTTTATGTACGCCGCGTTTATCTTTGGCGCTAAAGGTTATTTTGCTGTCAAAACTTGCGCCTTCTGTGGCATAGCAGCCGGAAGAAATAGTGCCCAAGGCACCGTTCCTAAACTTAATCAGCGTGGTCGTCAAATCTTCTACATCGTAATCTTCTCTTTCCACAAATCCTTTTGTGCTTAAGCTATAGACCATCTCCGGCTCGTCAAAAAGGTAACGGATAGCGTCAAGTTGATGGATAGTCGATTCCACAAGCATACCGCCTGAAGATGCTTTGTTTGCCCACCATGAGATGTCGGGTATACCGCCGATGCGGGAGGCTTCGACAAGCACAATCGTGTTGTCCTTCATAAAATCCAATGTTGGCTCAATAATAGTACCATAACGGCATTGGAAACCGGCAGCCGTTATAAGCCCGGCTTCTTTAACCTTGGTAGCAATATCCCTTGAAAGCTCAATATCGAGCGAAATCGGTTTTTCCACAAAAAAATGGATGCCTCTGCGAATTGTTTCATATTCAATCTCACCATGACAGTCCGGAGGCACGCAAATGAAAACCATATCCGGCTTGATCTCGTCATACAT
>JAAYFA010000001.1 GCA_012728445.1 Clostridiales bacterium
CAATTACACTGATTGTATCTTACTTCTCCCTTGTCTTGGGGGAATTGGCACCCAAACGTATTGCTATGCAGATACCGGAAAAAGTCTCCTTCCGTTCCATCGGAATTCTGCTTTTTATCGCCGCTGTTGCCAAACCATTAGTCAAAATCCTTTCATTTTCCACCAACCTTATCGTGCGCCTGTTCGGTTTTGACCCCAACGCCAGCCAAAAACTGGTGACGGAGGAAGAAATCCGTATGCTCGTCGATGTGGGCGGGGAACGCGGCGTTATTGAAGAAGTCCAAAAGGAAATGATCAATAATATCTTTGAATTTGACGATATTGATGTCAGTGACATTATGACACACCGCACCAATATTTTTGCTGTGGAAGCCAACGACCCCATGGAAGACCTTATTAAAATCGCCAAAGAGGAAGGGTATTCCCGCATCCCCGTGTTTGACGACGACCCGGACAACATCATCGGCATTGTTTACGTTAAGGACCTGCTGAAATTCATCGGCAACGACATGCCGGAGGAAAACACCCTGCGCAGTATTATGCGAAAAGCTTACTATATACCGGAAACCAAGCGTTGCGGCGAACTGCTTAAAGAGATGACCACGAGCCACGTGCAAATGGCCGTTGTGGTGGATGAATACGGTGGCACAGCAGGGCTTGTAACGCTGGAGGATTTACTGGAGGCTATTGTCGGCAACATTCAGGATGAATACGACAACGAGGCGGAAGAGATCTCCAAAATCGACGAAAACACTTTTACCGTCGACGGTATTACCGATATTGACGAGGTGGAAGAACTTTTTGGCATCCATATCCCGGAGGGGGAATACGACACCTTAGCCGGCTTTGTCATTAGTCTGCTGGGATTTTTGCCACAGGACCAAGACATGAATGTGGTAGAACATGAAAACCTGCGCTTTACCGTTCTAAAAGTGGAGGAAAGGCGCATTGAAAAGATCAAGGTGGAGATTTTACCCCCCGCCAAAAACGAATCAAAAAATGATGACGCCCGTGACTGACAACGTTGACACGACCGCATAAATTTTAACCGGCTGAGGTAACATAATGGAAACCCTTAATATTATCCCCTACCCAAACTATATCAAGAGGCTCGGTGCCGACATTTCGTCAGACGAACTGAACGTTGCCGGCTCGACTATAACGATAACGGATGAAATAGTAAACCCCGAAGGCTACGAACTCATCATAGAGAACGGGCGCGTACAAATAAGCGCCGGCGGTCCCGCGGGTGCCTTTTATGCCAAAGAAACCTTGAAGCAATTGGCGGCAGACGGCGACAGCACCCTCCCCTGTGTGGAAATTCGGGATGAACCGGCATATCCCTACAGAGGCTTCATGCTCGATTCCGTCAGACACATGACAGCGCTTGATGACGTTAAAAAAATGATCGATGCCGCGGCGATGCTTAAAATGAATGTGTTGCACTGGCATTTGACAGACGACCAAGGTTGGCGCATTGAAATTAAAAGTCACCCGGAACTCGTAAACAAAGGTGCCTACCGTAGTGGTTCCCACTTTGGTAAAATTCACAGTGAAGAAAGATACGGTGGCTATTACACCAAGCATGAACTGCGCGACATCGTCGATTACTGCGCAAAAAAGCATATAGAGGTTATCCCGGAAATTGACATGCCCGGGCATATGGTGGCCGCAATCGCTGCCTACCCGGAAATTTCTTGCCGCGGCGAACAGATAGCGGTTGAAACCAGACAAGGCATTTTCCCCGATATTTTATGTGCCGGTAACGACAAAACCTTTGAGATTATTTTCGATGTCTTGGATGAGGTCATGGCTATCTTCCCCTCAAAATACATCCACATCGGCGGCGACGAAGCGCCCAAAAAGCGTTGGAAAGAATGCCCCCGCTGCCAACGACTTATAGAAGATCTCGGATTAAATGATGAAGAGGAGTTGCAAGGCTGGTTTGTTAACCGCGTTGCCGATTTTCTGCGGGCAAACGGACGGCAAGCTATCGCTTGGAACGAAAGTTTGAACAGCGGTTTGCTCGGCAATGACATCTTGGTGCAAATGTGGATGGACAAAAAAAAGCGCAGTGTCGATTTTGCAAACCAAGGCGGCAAAATCATCGTGTCCCCTTTTTACCATTACTATACCGATTACCCGTACGCTATGACACCACTCAACAAAACCTACAAGTTTGAACCGGTACTCAAAGGCATCAAAGATGGTTGCGTGCAGAATGTTGTCGGCGTGGAAACGCCAATTTGGACCGAGCACGTTC
This sequence comes from Clostridiales bacterium, assembly GCA_012728445.1. Classification (GTDB taxonomy): domain Bacteria; phylum Bacillota; class Clostridia; order Oscillospirales; family Acutalibacteraceae; genus UBA1447. Next base: position 2,264 of record JAAYFA010000001.1, read on the forward strand.
GAGATTTCAAACAAATGTGCTTTATGATATACCCGCGTTTTGCCGCCGTTGCGGAAACGGGCTGGACGCAGGAGTATAACAAGGATGTTGGGGACTTTAACCGCCGCATGGCGCTTTTTGTCCCCTTGCTTGAAGAGATAGGCATCACCCCCGCCAACGAGAGCGCATGGAACCCCAACATCTTCAAACGCCTTGCACATACAATTCGCTTTTTCCTTGGGATCACGACAAAAGATATGATAAAAGGTTATGACTAAATAGCGCAAGGAGAATTATAATGGCATCCTATGAAACGCTGTCCAAAAAAGCCTTAAAACTAATGAGGATAACCTCGGTTATAGGGCTTTTTTTTCTGCTTGCGCCTGCCTGTGTTCTGGCGGGCATGATGTTTTATGCGGGCAATACACTCTCCGGCGCACTGACGTTGACGGGTGCCGTCATGTTTTGCGTCGCTTACGTTCTTGTGGTGCCCCCTATCCGCTTTCGCCGTTATACCTACTTAATCGCCGACGATAGAATTGAAATTATCGAAGGTATTTTGTTTGTCACAAGAACGATAGTGCCCATTGACAGAATCCATCAAATCGACATCAAGCGCGGCCCGCTCGACACCGCCACGGGCGTGGCAAAGGTCATTGTCACCACCGCCGGTTCCGCCGCGGTATTCCGCTTTTTGGAGCCGGAAAGAGCCGATTCCATCGCGCTTTACCTCAACGAATCCATCAGCCGCAAGTTAAGAGCCAAAGAAACCAATCAAGACAATGAGGAAACAGATCATGTTCGGTAGCCCGACCCGTAACCATATAACCATCATTTTTGAGCGACTGGGCTTCGTGTTCTTTACGCTCATTCTTGTTATATCCGGCAATATCTCAAGCTCCTTGAACCGCATTTTTAGCCCGGCGTTTTGGCAAGATCTGTTCAACGAGGCCACTTCGCTTGATGATACCCTTGTGGTGCTGGGCGGCGTGGGACTATTGCTGCTGGTAAGCATCGTGCTATTTATATCCCTACTGTACTGGCTGAAAACCTTTTTCTATATCGAAGGACAAAACTTTATTTTTGAACGCAAAACGATGTTTAAAAAATATTCCAAACTGCCCATAGCCAACATCGCCACGGTCAATATTCAAAGAAGTGTCTTTGAAAGACTGGTTGGTACCAGCAAGGTCAAACTGGACCTGAACTCCTCCCACACGGCCAACCGGACAGATTTTTCTTTCGTGCTGCGACAGGACGATGCGCAGGCACTGCGCAGCGCACTTTATGCGCTGAAGGCTGCTCAATCGCAAGTGGCCAACGCAGCTGTTGCAACCGAAACCGGCACGGCGGAGGTTGCTCCCGGGATGCCTGTCATATCTTTTTCCAACATCGAAGTGATTCGGCACAAGCTGCTGTCTCTATCCCTCTGGCAAGTTGTTTTCGGTATACTTGTTATTTTTGTTATGCCGGCCTTGGACCCGCAGAACACCTATGATTTTAAAAGTGCCGTTAGTTTCGCTCTTTTGGCTCTGGCCGGCGGTGGGGCTTTAATGATTTGGAGCGTGTTAAACCTCGCGGGTTATACCGTGGAACGGGACGAAAAGAACATCTTCATCAACTGCGGGCTGATTAAAAAAACAAGCTACACCTTCGAAAAGCAGAAGATACACGCCGTTTTTGTCAAACAGCCCGTCCTCGCACGCATATTCAAGCTTTATGCCATCGAGATCGCCGTTGTGGGACTCGGCAACGAGAAAGCCGAAACGCCCGAACTGTGCCTGTTGGTCAACAAAGAGCAGGCGGAAAAGGTGTTGCTCCAGTGCGCCGCGGACTTTGAATGCGAAGGCACCACCATCCCCTCCCATAAAGCGGCACTGATCCCCGCCGCAGTTCAGACCGTTGTTTTTTCTACTGTGGTATTTTTGTTTTTAAGGTTTTCACAGTTCCCTTATGCCTTGGCGACGGGTGCAGCTGTTCTTGTTTTTACCGCTTTGGGTGGTTGGCTGAGTTATAAAACGAAAACCATCGCCTATGACGACAGCGTTTTTCATTATTCCAAAGGTATTTTTTCCAAAAGAAAGGTTATGTTCAAGTACAGTAATATCCAAGACACCCGCATAAAAACAAACTTTCTGCTCAGTCGCCTGAACGCCGGTAGGATGTCGTTAAACATTCTCTCCGGCTCCAAAATGAAAGCACATCAAACCGGGTACTTTGAGTTGCCACACTTTGAGACAGTCAGCGACCACGTTGTGGAGCATGAGGACAGCTCAACCGGACTGCTGGAGTAGTTTTTTTCAAAATACGTGTTAACCGGCTGTAAAGTGTGATAACTTTACAGCCGGTTTTATGTATTGTGTTAAACGCTGATAACCTTGGGTTTTGCATCATCCGTAGTAGGGAACGACCCCCGTGTCGTTCCGAGCAGTGCATTACGCCCCGTGCCGGGGGAGAAAAATCATAGAACCGCCCGATTAAGATTCATTTTCGCCCTTTAACGCTTTCAGGTCTTTAGCGTTTTGAGCGGTAACGACCTTTTGACGCGTTGATTTTTCAAGCTGTACCCTCGCGGCTTTGGCTACATTTCCGCCTTTCGTCGCTACTTTCTTATTTTCTTCCAAGGTTTCGGGTTCTTCTTCTTTTGAAATTTCGGTGGTTGACGCTTCCGCAAGCATGTTTAGAATCAGCTCGACATTTGTCATATTATCACGAAGGTTTTCTTTCTTCAAACCTTTAAGCTCTTTATATTCTCTTGTTGTTCTGCCCGACCAAGCTTTGGTTATTTCATCGGTCAGAATTGCATATTCCAAGCCTTTTTTCATACCCCTTGAATCCCATTCATCCGTCAAATCCTTCCGGACTTCAATGGTTTTCAGGCGTTGGTTAACCCAATTAACCGAATAACCCTTTTTCAGATATGTTTCAAGTGCACGGTCAATCGCAAGTTCCGGGTCAGCGGTTTCATCAATTCTCTCACTGCCGGCCTTCGCGAGCCACATTTTAAACGGTTCTTCTTTAGGCGAAGGAATCGATTGAATAAGCCGCAGAAGTTGCTCCGTATCGGCAACATCTGTTAAACGCATCTTACCGTCCTCTGCAAGCATTTTCAAACCGTGACAATTTGTCACGGTTTCATTTCCTTCCTCTTTTAGCCTTTGTTTAAGCTTTCTCCAATATGCCTTGGGATCAATACTGTCAGTAAGAACTCCGCAAACATCCGGTATAGCAAAATACCACTTCTCCTGTTCGGAATCCCATTGAGTTCTTATTCTTTTTTCTTCAAACAGTTTGATTGCCTTATCTTTGTCCACAGTTTGCTTCCTCCAACAATATTTTCAGTTGTACGATATTTCCGTACGGCTCGATTTTTATTTCTGCCTCTCAGTCATCTGCAGCGTCAGCTCTCCTAATAATGAAAGCCAAAGCGGTATCGCATCTTCCAAGCGTCCCTTGTTAAAGGGAAGAGGACCGCCCGCGGCGGTGAAGGGATTGTCGTTTGCGTAGGAGCATGGCGTGCCGTGCCCGCATGGTTTAAAATCATAGAACCGTCCCGATTTATTCTTCGATGCCCTGCTGCATACCTGCGCCGACGCTGTGGTTGTTATCCTTCGCCTCAATAACCGCAAGAGGTAGGTTCGGCTTGTAGAGCAGGATATAATCGGCCCGCTTCCTTTTACCCCTGGCAGTGACATTGCCGCGCACGATAACGCGCCCATCGGTAAAAGTGAACTCAGCCCTGATTTGACGACCTAAATCCCACCCGGTGCCGACAATGGCAGGGGTAATGAACTGCATTTTTATGTCTTCCTCGGTAAGTGACTTTTTATTGTTCATAACAAAACCTCACAATCGTTATCGGAATTCACGTTTAGCAGGTTTACACAGTATAGGTC
>JAAYFA010000167.1 GCA_012728445.1 Clostridiales bacterium
CACGCACACCGGTACAGTGGAGTGCCCAAAAAAATGCCGGCTTTACCACAGCGGAAAAACCATGGTTTTACATCAACCCCAACTACACCGAAGTGAATGTGGAAGCAGCGGAAAAAGACGGAAATTCCCTGCTTCACTACTACCGTAAACTTTTAAAACTTCGTGCGGAAAACCCCATCATTATTTACGGCAATTACAAAGAACATTACAAAAAAAGCAAAGAACTTTATGTTTACGAGCGGAACTACGAAGGTAAACGTCTTTTGGTTATCAACTCCTTTGTAGAAAAACCGGTCAGCTTTAAAGTACCCGAAGGGTTTGATTTGAGCAAAGGTGAACCGGTGCTTTCAAACTATCCTGTTAAAAGCCCTGCCATGAATACTTTTATGACAAAACCGTATGAAACAAGAGTATACCTTTTCTAATTTGGATTATAAAATACCGCCGGACAGTTGCTGTACAACAACTGTCCGGCGGTCATCATTTATATCGTCATTTTATTCAGGTTTGTTGATAAAAATTTCTTCGATTTTGCCTTTCGTCGCTTTGAAGTTTCTTTCGCCAAGTGCAAAAATCGGACCATCGTGTTTAAGTGAATCCGAATAAACACAATAGAAGCTGTAGTCCGGTATTTCTTCTTCTATCCGGTATACTTTTTCCGTGCTCTTGCAGTTTCGTCCGGCGATTTCGCCTGTTTGGGGGTTCATTCTGGTGCCGATGAGTTTTTCAACGCCGAGTTTGTCGCAAATCGGCTGTAACAGGAACTCGGGGGAGGCGGAGCAGACAATGGTTGGTAGGGATGTGTCTCTGCTTATAAAAAACGGGTAGATATACTTATCATTTTCATCCCAAAAATCTTGAACCATCTTTTCGCTGTCAACCGCTTTTAAAAAACTAAAGAGCCTTGACTTGAGTTTATCCGTGTCACCAAGCTTTAAAGAAAACCGGATCATGTTGATAATTTGACCGGGGAGAAAACGAAGAAGCTTCGGATGCTTTTTTAAACAAAACAGCCAAAATATCGTTTCCGAATCCGTTGGAAAGATCGTCTTATCAAAGTCATAAAGATTTGCTTTCAAGTTAACAGCGCTACTTTCTTTTTACAAAATTTTAGTTTAGCTCGATAGTCAGCTTCTTGCCGCTGAGTATATGCTCTGTTTTCACATCGTCATAGAACACATTGACAGCACCTACGCCCGTGAGCTCATACTTCGTCAGCTTGCCGTTCTTCCATGTAATGCGGACCTTTACGTTACCTTTGGCCGTAAGTCCTTCTATGCTGCCATCAGACCATTTATCGGGCAATGCCGGCAGCAAGTAAATGTTGTTATCAGTCGATTGCATGAGCATCTCGACCATGCCGCTCACGGCGCCGAAATTACCGTCGATTTGGAATGGCGGATGTGCATCAAACAGGTTTGCATAGGTTCCGCCGCCGGTGCTGTAATTAAAGCCGGTTGATTTGACAAATCTTAACTGCTTATCAAGGAGCCGCAGTGCGTGATTTCCGTCCCGCAGTCTTGCCCAAAAGTTGATTTTCCACCCCAAGCTCCAGCCTGTTCCGTTGTCGCCTCTGAGTTTCAGTGTCTTTTTGCAAGCCTGCGCAAGCTCGGGTGTTTTTTCTAAACTGATTAAGTTGGAGGGGTGAAGCGCGTACAAGTGTGAAACATGACGGTGGTGTGGTTCTATTTGAACCATTTCTTCATACCATTCCAACAATTGTCCTTTACTGCCGATTTTGAAAGGCAGCATTTTTTCAAGCGTGATTTTTAATAAGTCGCAAAAATCGTTGTCCAACTCTAAAATCTCTGCGGACTTTATGCAATTATAAAACAAATCTTTAATGATCGACATCGTCATTGTTGAGGTCTGCGAAACCGAGCAGGTTTTCCCTTTATAAAAAAAGCTGTTTTCCGGTGAGGTTGACGGTGCGGCAATCAGATACCCGTCCTTGTCTTCAACAAGAATAGCCATGTAAAATTCAGCTGCCATTTTCAAAATAGGGTAGGCGGTTGTGCTTAAAAACGCTTTATCCAGCGTATATTCATAATGCTCATATAAATGTCGGCTCAGCCAGCCGGAAGCCATCGGCCAAAATGCATAAACAGCGCTGCCTTGTACGGGGAGCGTGTGCCGCCAAAGGTCAATGTTGTGGTGGCAGACAAAGCCCGGCGCGTTATAGTAATCTTTTGCTGTCTTTTGGCCGGAAACCGAGATGTCTTTCACCATCTCAACCAGCGGTAGATTTAATTCCGGCATGCCACACATCAGCATTGGCCAGTAATTCATTTCGGTGTTGATATTGACAGTGTAGTTTGAATGCCATGGGGGATTAAGCTGATTGTTCCAAATCCCCTGTAAAGTTGACGGCTGCGAACCCTCGCGGGAAGACGCGATGGCTAGATAACGCCCGAAGTTGAATAGTAAGGTATAGAGTCCCAAATCATTTTTGTCTTTTGTAAAATCTTTCAGTCTTTGTTCGGTAGCAATGTCTTCTTTTCCGTTGCTGCCAATATTTAGTTTTACTCTGTCGTAATAGCTTTTATAGTCTGCGATGTGTGAGGCCTTTAATGTTTCATAATCCTCAAGTTTTAAAATCCGGTTAATACAAGTGTTTTTATATTCCTTGCCTTCCAGATAGGGCAGTTTATCCCAGCCGTTGAAACTCGTCTCACATGTGAAGTATATGACAGCTTCTTTAGCGCCGCTTACCTTTATGGAGTCGGAAAGATACTGAACGTTGCCATCCGAATAGACACGCACGGCTCCACGGAAATGAATCCCGCGTTTTTCGTCTTCTTCATAATAGCCGATGTCGTGCTTGTCACCGCGACGGATAAATTTCGAAGGGCATTCTCCGTCTATTAAGAGCATATCGTTTTGCGGGTACACCGACGTCTTGATTTCACTTTTAACGGACAACGTAAACTTTAATTCTTCCGTGGCAAAGTCTTTTCCTTTGCCACTGCTTTCCGCTGTCAGTTTCATCGCAATAGCCTTACCCGGGAAAGATGCGAAAAGTTCGCGTTTATATTTTGTTTCGTTGATTGTGTACTCAACCTTCGTTATGGCATCGGTCAAATCCAGGCAACGCCTGTAATCCGCCACCTTACGTTTTGGACCGAAATGAACAACGAGGTCACACAAAGGCATATAGGCTTGTGTCCAAGCGCCCAAGCACTCTGCCTCTATTCGTGTTTGCGCTTCGTTTAGTTTACCCGCCAGTGCCAGATTTCTGGCTTCGACAAAACTCTTATAACTGTTTTTCTTCGACTTGTCCTGAGGGAAACCGCTCCAAAGTTCGTCATGGTTCAGTGACAAAATCTCTTTGTCTGTCTTGCCATAAACCATGGCGCCCAAGGTGCCATTGCCCACGGGCAAAGCCTGTGTCCAAGCGTTTGCAGGCTTATCGTACCACAACATCCTACTGTCTTTATTCATTCCATAACCTCCGCATCCACTTTAAAGGTTATACACCCATCTTTGCACGTCTCATTTGTTCAACGGGGGTGTAGTTGATGGAGGGGATATGCCCTTTCAGCGGCAAAATCTTTTCATTGATTGCATCCAAAATCCATGCGGGCTGCGGGAAGAAGAATTCGTCAAACTCAAACGGCGGTGTAATCCAGTTTTGCGCACCGACCACAACAGGCGGAGCGTCCAGATAATCAAAGCAAAGCTCTGAAATATTGCGAGCGATATCATTGAGGAAAGAGCCTCTCGCGCATGCGTCGGAAGCTAAGACGACTTTGCCGGTCTTTTTGACGGACTCAACGATTTTGGCATAGTCCAGCGGAACAAGGCTGTGAAGGTTAATGATTTCTGCGGAAAGACCATGTTTTTCTTCCAAAATCTTTGCGGCTTCGACTGCTTTGTAAAGCGTTGCGCCAATGGTCAGGATGGTGATGTCACTGCCTTGCTTGACGACATTTGTATCACCGATAGTGATCTCGTAGGGTTCAGCCGGGACACCATCTTCGCGGAACTGTTCGCCCATGTCATAAATACGCTGACTCTCAAAGAAGACGACCGGGTCAGTGCCGTTAAGGGCAGTCGTCATCAAGCCCTTCGCTTCGTATGGGGTAGCGGGGAAACAGACCTTTAAGCCCGGTATATGGGCACACAGCGCAACCCAGTCTTGTGAGTGTTGCGCACCGTATTTGGACCCGACCGAAATGCGAAGCACAACCGGCATCTTAAGAATCCCGGCGCTCATGGCTTGCCATTTTGAAAGCTGGTTGAAAATTTCATCGCCGGCTCTGCCAATAAAGTCGGCATACATTAACTCAACGATTGCTCGGCCTCCGCAAAGGCCGTAACCCACTGCGGAACCAACAATCGCCGCTTCGGAAATTGGCGAGTTGAATAATCTGGAATAGGGGATTGCATCCGAAAAACCTCTATAGATTGCAAACGCACCGCCCCAGTCTCGTACATCTTCACCGTAGGATATAAGCGTGGGGTCCTCATAATATTTATCAAGTATAACTTCCGATATAGCATCGCGGATATTAAACAGCTTCAGTTTTGGCGTCGGTTTTCCGTCAACATACGGGGTGCGAACTTTTTCTTTTATCTTGTTATAACTCACACATTCCGTCTTTGGCACCAGCACCTCAGGCGCTCTGTCATCAAATTTAGCAACTTTTTCGTTGGAATACATCAGTCGTTCAACGGTGTAAAAATCCTTCTTGAAATCTAAGTAAGGCGAAATTTCCGGGTCGGAAGCCCATTTGCATATGGTAGTCATGCGCTCTCGGGTTTCATTCCAAATCTCATCAAATCTGTCGTCCTGTGCAATGTTTGCATGAACTAGCGCTTCACGATAAGTGGTACAAGGGTCGATTTCGCTCCAAGCTTCCAGCTCTTCTTTGGAACGGTAAGCATTTTGGTCGGACGTGGAATGACCACTGAAGCGGTAGGTGACAACATCCAGCAGAACCGGACCTTCGCCCTTTTCCAACAATGCCTTTTTGCGACGGATGGCGTCAATAACAGCGAGCGGGTTAAAGCCATCCACACGCTCGGTGTGCAGCTGTGTGGGGCTGATGCCGGCGCCGATGCGTGCAAGCATGTCATAAGCCATCGTTTCGCCTCTGGTTTGGCCACCCATACCGTAGCTGTTGTCAAACACGTTGAACAGTATCGGCATGCCGCCGTTTTTGTCGGATTCCCATAGCGTTTTAAATTGATCCATTGCCGCAAAATTGAAGGATTCCCAAACAGGGCCACAACCCAAAGCGCCATCACCGATATTACAGATAACGATACCGTCTTTTTTGTTACATTTTTTATAAAGCGCCGCACCGGTTGCGATTGCCGCAGAACCGCCGACGATTGCATTATTTGGGTAGACACCGAACGGTAAGAAGAATGCGTGCATGGAGCCGCCGAGCCCTTTGTGAAAACCGTTGTCTCGAGCAAAAATTTCGGATAGCGTGCCGTATAAGATAAATTCTATAGCAAGCTCTTTAACAGAGGTTGATTTACTCATTTTTTCGACGGCTCTGAGTGTTTTGCCGCCAAGGAAATCTTCCATTACTTTCATCAGTTCACTGTCGCTAAGCTTTTCAATGCAAGACAGGGACTTAGCCAGTATTTCACCATGGCTTCTGTGGCTGCCAAAAATAAAGTCGTTGCGGTCGAGCAGATATGCTTGGCCTACAGCAGAGGCTTCCTGGCCGATTGAAAGATGCGCAGGACCGGGATAGGTTGTATCAATTCCATTATAAGTGCCTTGCGTCTTTATGGCATTTAGCATGGACTCAAATTCTCTAAGCACAGACATGTCACGGTAAACTCTCACTAAATCATCGTTTGAAAAATTCTTTTTTTCCTGAATAAGAGTTTTTTTGTATGCGTTAACGGGAATGTCTTGAAAAGTTATTTTCCCCGGTGCACGCATTTTTTTGGGGTCAACAAAAAGAGATTTTGGCATGTTTCATTCCTCCTGTAATTATCATGGATTGGTTGTATGGTTGTTCTATAATTCAAAAAGGGCTTCTCTGATCACTTCGCTCACGGTGGGGTGAGGGAATACCAGCTCTTTTATATCATCAATGCGCATCTCGGTTTCTATCATCAAAGCTGCTCCATAGATTATTTCGGAGGTGTAGCTGCCGATTAAATGAACACCAACCAAACGGTTATATTTTTTGTCTACAATCAGTTTTGCAATGCCGTTGCCGCCTTCTACCTCAGCCATATACCGCCCACTCATACGCATAGAAACACGGGCAGTCTGCACATCCATGCCTTTCGTTTTTGCACTTTCTTCCGTTTCGCCGACACAGGCAACTTCGGGGCTTGTGTAAATAACAGACGCAATAGCGTTGTAACGCATGATGTCGCGTTTGCCAAGCATATGGTTAACAGCAACCTCGCTTTCGCGGTAGGCGGTGTGGGCAAGCATCCACTTGCCGTTGACATCGCCTGCGGCATAAACGCCTGCAATATTTGTTCGCAAGTTGTCATCCGTTACGATAGCACCGCGCTCGGTATAAACGCCGATGCTTTCAAGACCTATACCATCTACGAAGGGTTTTCGTCCGATAGAGACCAGAAC
>JAAYFA010000143.1 GCA_012728445.1 Clostridiales bacterium
ATACGCGGTTTCGTATAGAAGCCGGTTGTCCATGCTTCCGAAACCATGGCGATGAGGTTTTTATAGCCAATATTATTTTCGCATAAAAGTGTTAAGTGACTGCGCTCACTGTCAAGACTGTGCGTTTTGTCATGTCTGCTTCGCGCGGCAACATACACTTCACAGCCAATAATCGGTTTAATATTTTTTTCCAGAGCGGCTTTGTAAAAATCAATAATTCCATACATAGCACCGTGATCGGTTATCGCCAAAGAGTTTTGACCAAGTTCAATGGCCCGGTCAATTACTTGTTTGATTCGGCAGGCGCCATCCAACAAACTATACTCCGTATGTACATGAAGGTGCGCAAAACTCATTTTACTCCCTCGCTTCCTCGGCGGTTCTAACAATTCTGTCTAACCTGTGATTAACGCCCGAACGTGAAATCGGCGGATTAAGCAACTTGCCTAAATCAGACAAGCTCAACTCGGGATTTTCAAGTCTTAATACCGCCACATCATAAAGTGGTTTTGACAATTTATTCAGCCCCATATGCTTATCGATATATTCAATTGCACTGACTTGCTTACCGGCAGCTTCTACAGTTTTTGAAATATTGGCAAGCTCAAAATTAATTTTTCTGTTGACCTTATTCCTCATACTTTTTTGCATTTTTATACCCATTAGCTTAAGAGAAGACTCCGGAGCGCCCATATTCGTTAACAAGTCCTCAATATTTTCACTGTCTTTAAAATACACAACATGGTACCCACTACGCTGCGTGTGTTTGGGGTTTAAATTCATTTCTTCCAAAACGGTTATCAAATCATTGCACAGCCTTAAATAGGGAACAACAAACTCCAAATGATAATTTTTATCAGGCGATGTGACTGATCCGCATGCTATAAAAGCGCCTCTTATAAAAGCGGCAAAGCAACAATCTTCGTTAATGTTTGCTCTGTTAATACGTAACACGAGCTCGCTCTTCGAGTGTCCGAAATACTCCAGCAACTGCGTTCGTTCAGCGGAAGTCTTAATCTTTATCTTTTTATTTTTGGTTGCTCCTGTTTCAATTTGCGCAACAATCCCTGTCGTTTTGAATACATTGTCTTTGTAATAGTCTGCAACGGAAGAGTTTTCTGTAAAAAAGGATATGAGACGATGCGAAAAAGATCTGCCAAAAAGAACAAGCCCGTAGGCTTGCGCTTTTAAACAGCATTGTGATACGATCCGGTCACAAGTTAATTCGTTTTTCACATCGGAAGAGAATGAAATATGAACCACCTATTTCTTTATGTCGCGATGATTTATGCTTAGTAGCAGCCCTGCATCGCTGAGATGTTCTCTGATTAGTTCGGCAAAAACGACCGAGCGGTGTCTGCCACCGGTGCAGCCGATTGAAATGACAAGTTGACTTTTTCCTTCGGAACGGTACAAAGGAACGAGATAGTCTATTAAATCATAAAGCTTGTTAATCAGCGTTTTCGCCTGATCCCACTTCATGACATAATCGATTACGGGTTGTTCAATACCGGTATGCTCTTTGAGATGATCTTCATAAAACGGATTTGGCAGACAGCGCACGTCAAACACAAGATCCGAGTCCGTTGGGATGCCATACTTAAAGCCAAACGAAACACAGTGAATGCTCATCGCTTTTGTCGGATTATCTAAAAAAATACCGGAAACTCTTTTTTTGCATTCTGCGGCGGTCAAATTCGAAGTATCAATAATATAATCCGCAATTTGTCGAGCAGGCTGAAGAGTTATTCGCTCAGAGTCAATGGCTTCAATCAGCGATCCGTTACAACTGTCTACAAGCGGATGTTTCCGCCTAGTCTCTTTGTATCTTCTAATTAAAACCTCATTGTTGGCGTCAAAAAAAACAATTTTATAAGGACAGTCCATTTCTTTAAGCTCGTCCAGCGCATTAAATAAATCGTTGAAAGAGCCACCGACCCTTATGTCCGTGACAATGGCAACTTTGTTTCTTATCTCTTTAGAATTTAAAATAAGATGTGTAAAGGTAGGGATTAATTTAGGCGGCATGTTGTCAGCGCAGAAGAATCCAATATCTTCAAGTGCATCAACACCCCTTGATTTTCCGGCGCCTGAAAGTCCGGTTATTATGACTAGTTCCAAACCATATCCCTCCTAAAAGAATACGCTCAATGATGTTTAGCGTTATAAAAATTCGATTTCGGTTTCAAGCGCTATCCCTGTTTTCTTAAAGACCGTATCCTGAATAAATCGAATTAGTTTTTTAACATCTTCCGCAGTAGCTTGACCGGTATTCACAATGAACCCCGCATGTTTTTCGCTTACCTTTGCTCTCCCTACGGAATAACCTTTGAGCTTACACATCTCAATAAGCGCCCCGGCATAATTACCCTCCGGTCTCTTAAAGACGCTCCCCGCACTGGGAAGGTCAAGGGGCTGTTTTTCTTTTCTGCTGTTCATAAAACGATTCATTCTTTCTTCAACAATTTTTTTATTGCCGTAACTCAACTGCATCCGCGCAGAGGTAATATAATAACCATTGGTTTTATAAACACTGTTTCGGTACCCCAACTCGAGCTGTTGTTTTTCAAACGTACCAACGTTAAAACTTGTATCAATGTGGTCGCACTCGAGCAAAACATCCTTCATTTCGCCATTGTATGCGCCGGCATTCATGTAAACCGCTCCACCGACACTGCCCGGTATGCCATAAGCAAATTCAAGACCGGATAATCCTTCTTCGCAGACAAACTTGCACAAGCTCGAAAGTTTTACGCCGACACCGCACTCAACAACCCCATCACCTTTGTGCTCACAGCTATCCAGCTCAGATGTGCATATAACAACCCCTCTAAAGCCTGCATCTGACACAACCAGATTGCTTCCTCTGCCTAAAATAAAATACGGTATATCAAGCAACTTGCATTGATTCAACAGTGAAGCTGCTTTTTTTACGGTATCGGGCTTTATGAGCAGATCAGTTGGTCCACCGATTTTAAAGCTGGTATACTCACATAAAGGAGCATTTCTTATGACGGTGCACTCGAGCTCCAACGCCGCATTGTTCATTTCATTTAAAACAGTCATAACTTCTCCGAAAAATCAAATATGGTTGAATATGCTTGGTTAGCTATTTAAAAGAGCAGCTCCGATTATCCCTGCATCATTACCCAAAACAGCTGCACAAATTTCGGTTTGCTTTTCGGCATAAACGCTGTACCGTTCTTTTTCGACATGCCGCCTGATGGGTTCAAGAAGGCTTTCGCCTTCATGACCGATTCCGCCGCCAACACATATAATTTCGGGCTGTAACGCATTGATGATGTTGATAATACCTGTCGCGACATAATATATATAACGGGATACGATTTCTTGGGCCGCTTCATCGCCTTGTCGCATGGCATCAAAAGCGGTTCGTCCTGACACGTCCTCAATATTGCCATCAACCTCTTGCCACATAATACTTTCAGGGTTTTGCAGCATTGCTTCTTTGGTTTGCGCAGTCAAGGCGTTGGCGGAAGCGTATCTTTCCCAACAACCTTTTCTGCCACAGTTGCATTGTTCGCCGTTGACAACAATGACCATATGCCCCATTTCACCGGCCGCAAAATTAACGCCGCCGATAATTTTACCGTCAATAACAATCCCGCTGCCGACTCCCGTTCCAAGCGTTATCGCGACAAAACTGGAAACGCCTTTGCCGACCCCCGCGGTTGCCTCACCCAATGCCGCTCAGTTTGCGTCATTGTCTAAATAGACAGGCCTGCCAATTTTTTCTTCAAGCATTTGTTTTGCAGGCACCTTGTTAAAATCAAGATTGTTAGCGAACTCAATCATACCGTTCGTTTTATTTACAGAACCCGGTGTTCCAACGCCAACCGATAATACGTCTTCTAATTTTACTCCTGCATTATCGACAGCCGTCAATACTGCTGTTGCAATGTCAGAAAAAATTTCTTCCGCCGGACGCGGTACATTTGTTTTAAGCTTTGCTCGGCCGATAATGTTAAGATCCTTGTCAATAACACCTACAGCAATGTTTGTTCCGCCCAAATCAACGCCAACTCTGTACATTTTTTATCCTCCAAATTAAATTGTTAAAAAGTATGCCAGACCTCAAGCTCTTTTTCTTCCGGTATAATATCATCTGTCATGCCAAGATTGTGTAAAAGCTCGCGTGCCGCATTATATCCCATCTTTTTTTGCCTGTTGTTCATGGCCGCCGCCTCAACAATAATCGAAAGGTTTCTTCCCGGTTTCACCGGGACAACAACAAGAGGTATCTTTATGCCAAGAATATTTGCATACTCGTTGTCAATGCCCATTCGGTCGTAAACCTTTTCATCATCCCATAGCTCCATCTGTACGACCATATCAATTTTTTCAGTTATTTTTACCGCACCCATACCGAAAATTCTTCGTGCATTGATTACACCAACTCCTCTGAGCTCTATAAAATGTCGAATATTATCAGGTGCGGAGCCTACAAGCGTCCTCGCTGATACCCTTCGTATCTCAACCGCATCGTCCGCAATAAGTCGGTGCCCGCGTTTAATGAGTTCAAGCGCTGTTTCACTTTTTCCGACACCACTGTCCCCTAATATCAGAACGCCCTCACCGCTTACCTCAACCAGCACACCGTGACGCGTAATTCTATCAGCCAACTCGACACCCAGATAGGCGATAATGGTCGACATACAGCTCGAGGTGGTTTCATGTGTTCTGAGAACGGGCACTTTGAATTTTTTTGCTAACTCCAGACTGTATTCTGAACACTCAAGATTTCTTGTAATAATAACGCAAGAAGGCTGTTTTTCAAAAAAAAGTTCTAAACTGACTTTACTTTTTTCAGGACCGGTGCTGGCTAAATATTCCGTCTCGGCCAAACCGAGGAATTGGACCCTTGCAGGGTCAAAATAGCCCGTATACCCGGCAAAAATCAACCCCGGCCTGTTAACATCCTGGGATACAATGTATATATCACTTGTGTTTTTCGGGGCATAAAGCACTTCGAATGCATGATCTGCAATCATTTTTGCCAGAGAAACCGAGTATTTGCTTGTCAAATTCATCACACTCCCATTAAAAAATCATCGGTCAGTTCAAAAATTAAGCATTCAAACTATTATTTAAATAGCGTCTTCGTTCAATAGCTATAATAAAGTCTCAAAACAAGCAATAACGCTTGGTAGCTTTTTGATACAAGCCGTAGGGGTCAATCCGCGGTATGATAAATCCCGAACAGCGGTATCGGCAGTAAGACCGTGAATATAAACGGCAGCTTTAGAAGCTTCTCCGGCGGCCATACCCTGCGCAAGGAAGGAAACAAGAATGCCGGACAACAAATCTCCGCTTCCGCCGGTGGCCAAACCGGGATTGCCTGTTGGATTAATGTACGTTTGATTGTTAACCTGCTGTGCAACAACAGTATTAGCGCCCTTCAGGACCAACACAACACCATACTCTCGTGCAAACTCCGGGGCTATTTTTATACGGTTTTTTTGAACGTTGGAGATACTTAACCCTGTTAACCTTGCCATTTCGCCGGGATGAGGCGTTAAAACAAGCGGACAATTTGCGTTTTTAAGAAGATCCAAGTTATCCGCAATCACATTTAGCCCATCTGCATCCAACACAACCGGGCACTGCGCATTTTTAATGATCTCTTCAACGATAATCTTCGTATCCTTATTATTACCCAATCCGCAACCAACTAAAATAGCGGTCGCCTTTTTTGATGCTTTCAGTATTTGGTTTATTGCCAATGCGGAAAGAGTCCCCTTACGATTTGATTCTAACGGCAACAAAAGCGGTTCAGTCAGCTTGCTTGCAATTGCGGCGTATGCGCACTCGGGAAAAGCAGCGGTTACAAGCCCTGCACCGCTGTAAACAGCGCCGTTTGCCGCTATTACGGCTGCGCCGGGCATGTTCTTGCTCCCGCAAATGGAAAGAACGTGACCGAAATCACCTTTGTTCGCCAAAAGGTTAACCGGGAACAGTATTTTCTTAACTTCTTCGTCATTTAGCGTATAAAGATAGTCGTTTTCCCATTCCGAATAAAATCTTTCGGAAATACCAATGTCCGCGATGACTACTTCGCCGCAAAACTTCGCGGCAGGCATAAGAACATGAACAGGTTTTAATGACGAGATTGCAATTGTCAAATTCGGTTTAACAAAATGCTCCGTTTTATCACCACTGTTGCAAATTAAACCACTTGGCAGGTCAATTGAAGCCACCCCGGCAGACCTTTGATTAATCATATCAAAAACAAGGGCGACCTTTTCGCTTGCTTGGCCGTAAAACCCTGTACCAAAAATACAGTCAACGACCACATCGGAAGACTCGATTAATTTTGCTGTAGTTACTGCATCAACATCATAAATATGAACAGAAAGACTTTTTAGCATTTTCATCATTTCGATTGAATCGGCATCTTTCGGTTGGCCGAAAACAAGAATAATGCTTACGCTGTATCCGGATTCATACAGCTTTCTGGCAATAACAAAGCCATCGCCTCCGTTTTTTCCGCTGCCACATAGAATCGTGATATTCTTTGATTTTAAAGGAACATCAAGTAATTTATCTTTAATTATCCTCGCACAAGCAGACCCTGCATTTTCCATCAGCCGTAAAAAAGACATACCGCTTTCGGCAGCTGTTTGCTCGACGGCTTTCATTTGCAGGTCGCTTAAGATTCTCAAGAAAAAAACTCCTATATCAACACTTGTTTTATCCATCAACCGTTCCTTTAAAAAAGGAACCCATTGCGTTAAATTATACCATAGTATTTAAATTTTGCCAATAGTAACAAAATGCGAATTTTATGTCTTTTGTTCAAAACGGCCTTGCATTATTTCGCTAAATATGGTATATAATTATTCATACGCATTGATGGAGAGAGTAAACGAAGTGTAATGCACATCTTATAAGTTCATTGCAACTATGCGCAGAGAGGGTACATCCCGGCTGCAAATGTACCTGCATTTTTAATTCGTTGAAGTTCACTCCGGAGCGGTGCTGCTGAAGCTGTTCTTTATACAGTTGTAGGCGGCAACGGACGCCACCGTTATTAGGCTAAGAGTGTTTGTTTTTGTGCCGGTGCACTGCAAAAATGCTGGGTGGTAACGCGGAGATTTTTCTTCGTCCCTCATATCGTAGGGACGGAGAATTTTTATTTTATGTTTGAGAATTGGAAAAGGAGAATTTTATGAGAGAGCAGCTTGAGTTGATTCAGAAATCCGCAGAAGATGAATTAAAAAGAGCGGAAAGCCAAACGGATATTGAAGCGACACGCATCAAATATCTCGGCAAAAAGGGTGAACTAACGGCCGTCCTGAAACGGATGGGTTCCCTTAGTGCAGAAGATCGCCCCATTTTCGGTCAACTTGCAAATGAGGTCAGGTCCGACATTGAAAATCAAATTGCCAAGAAAGTTGAATCAATAAAAGCTGTTGAAATGGCAGCTCGTTTGCAATCAGAGGCTATTGATATAACGGTGCCCGGCATAAAACAGCGCATCGGGCATAAACATCCTTTATCGATTGTTCTTGACGAAGTTAAAGATATTTTTCTCGGGCTTGGGTTCTGCATTGCAACCGGGCCTGAAATTGAGTGGGACTATTATAATTTTGAAGCTTTGAATATCCCTAAGAACCACCCGGCCAGAGATACGCAAGATACATTCTACATAACAGAAAACATGCTTCTTCGCACGCAGACCTCTCCTGTTCAAATACGTGTAATGGAAAAACAAGCGCCCCCAATCAGAATTATTGCTCCGGGCAGAGTCTATCGCTCGGATGCCGTCGATGCCACACACTCCCCTCTTTTCCATCAAATTGAGGGACTTGTTGTTGATAAGGGCATAACAATGGGACATCTTAAAGGATGCCTTGACGCCTTTGCAAAATGCTTGTATGGGGAAGATACTAAAATTCGTCTGCGTCCGCATCATTTCCCGTTTACGGAACCGTCTTGTGAAATAGATGTGTCTTGTTTCAGATGCGGTGGAAAAGGCTGTGCGATGTGCAAAGGCGAAGGATGGATTGAAATATTAGGCGGAGGCATGGTTCACCCGAAGGTGCTTAAAACCGGAGGAATTGATCCGGATGAGTATAGTGGATTTGCTTTTGGTGTAGGACTTGAACGACTTGTTATGTTCCGTTTCAGTATTGATGATCTACGTCTTTTCTACGAAAATGATTTGAGATTTCTAAGTCAATTTTAGGGGGATTAATTATGAATTTATCAAAATAATGGTTAAATGATTTTTTTACAACTTCTGTTTCGGATAAGGAATTTGCCGATATAATGACCATGAGCGGTTCAAAGGTTGAAGGGTTTAAACAAGAAGGCGAACAGCTTTCGAACATTGTAGTCGGTAAAATATTAGAAATTGAAAAGCATCTAAACTCCGATAACCTATGGACTTGCCAAGTGGATGTGGGGTTGCCGGAAACGGTTCAAATCGTAACCGGCGCTCAAAATTTGACTTCAGGTGATTTTGTACCTGTCGCTTTGGATAATTCCGTTGTTTTTGGTGGAAAAACAATCGTAAAAGGAAAACTGAGAGATGTTGACAGCGAAGGAATGTTATGTTCCCTTAGCGAACTCGGGTTGACTCTTCATGATTTTCCTTACGCCACAGAAAACGGAATATTTGTTCTTGGCGATGATTGCGAAAAAACAACGGGCGAAGATATAAGAACCGCTATCGGTTTAAATGACACAATAACGGAGTTTGAAATTACTTCTAACCGTCCCGACTGCCTTTCCGTCGTTGGACTTGCGAGAGAGGCAGCGGCTTCTTTCGGTGAAACACTTCAGCCCCCTACGCCCACATTGAAGGGCGGTACGGGGAATGTAGAAGAATATTTGAAGGTTGCGATAAATGATCCCGAAAAATGTTACCGTTACATAGGCGCTGTCGTTACCGATGTAAAAATTGAGCCATCCCCTCGCTGGTTAAGGGAAAGATTAAGAGCAAGCGGAGTCCGCCCCATCAACAACATTGTTGATATTACAAATTATGTAATGCTCGAATACGGACAGCCTATGCATGCATTTGATATTCGATACCTTGATAACAATGAAGTGAATGTTCGTTGTGCGACAAATGGAGAAAAAATCGTAACACTTGATGGTATTGAAAGACTTCTCGATGTGGATATGCTTGTAATTGCGGATGCAAACAAGCCGGTGGCCGTTGCCGGAGTAATGGGTGGAGAATACAGTGGTGTAATGGATGAAACAAATACGATTGTTTTTGAATCGGCCTGCTTTAACGGTTCGAGCGTTAGAAGCACAGCAAAAAAGCTGGGCATGCGAACCGAATCGTCGGCACGCTTTGAAAAGGAACTGGACCCGAATGGCTGTCTGAATTCAATTTACCGTGCACTGGCGCTTGTAGAGGAGCTAAATGTAGGGAATATTGTCAATGGGTTGGTTGATTGCAATTACAACCAACGCAAGCCACGCGTTATACCTTTTAACTGGAAGTGGGTTAATAAATTTGTTGGCATTGATGTATCTGCAGAGAAACAAAAAGAGATTTTGGAACGAATTGGTTTTACGGTCAATAATGATGCTATCACGGTCCCTACATTTAGGAACGATGTCGAACACTTGGCTGATATTTCGGAAGAGATTGCACGGTTTTTCGGGTATGAAAACATACCAAACTGCCCTCTTGCAGGAATAGCAAACGGAAAACTCTCGGATAGACAGCAGTTTGAAAAAATAATGAATGGAGTTCTGCTTGCCTGTGGCTTGTCGGAAATTCAAACCTATTCTTTTACGAGTGCAAAATGCTTTGATAAAATATGTCTTCCTGCGGAAAGTGAAATGCGCCAATGTATTTGCATATCCAACCCCATGGGTGAAGACACCGGAGTCATGCGTACAACTTGCTTACCATCCATGCTCGAAGTGATTGCCAGAAATTACAAGCACAGGAATCCCGAGGCCATGCTTTACGAAATTGCGACCGAGTATGTGTCAAAAGGCAGTGAGACCTTGCCGCTTGAAAATCAAAAAATTGTGATCGGCATGTATGGCGAAGAAAGTGGTTATACATTAATCAAAGGAATTATTGAGGAAATCTTAAACGTTGCCGGAATAGCTGCTTACGAAATTGAGGTGTGCAACAACAACCCCGCCTATCACCCAGGCAGATGTGCGGCAATAACGATCGACGGCGAGTATCTAGCTGTTTTGGGTGAAATTCATCCGCAGGTACAGTTGAATTATGAAATTAACACAAAAATTTATGCGGCAGAGATTGATTTTGAAATGCTGTTTAAATTAAAAAACCTAAAAAGAACGTACAAACCCTTGCCCAAGTACCCCGCTGTTGATCGCGACTTGTCTTTTACCTGTGAAAAAGGTATCCCCGTCTTACGGCTCCAAAATTTAATTGCGCATGCAGCAGGCCCCTTACTTGAAAGCATTTCGCTCTTTGACATTTATGAAGGCAGCCAAATCGCAGATGGAACGAAAAGCCTCGCTTTCACTATGCGCTTGAGGTCGCCCGAAAGAACACTTACCGACCGGGACGCTGACGAGGCGGTCAGTAATGCGGTAGATGCGCTTAATAAAATAGGTATTACCTTACGAGCGTAAAATACCATTGTGTTATTTTAGATGATGGTGTATAATATAATCGAATACGGAGGTGGCATAAATGACGGATCGTACAATCGAATTTTCAATTAAAGACGAGAAAGAATCAGAGATGCTCCGCACCTTGAGAATCGTTTATGATGCATTGGCGGAGAAAAATTATAACCCCATAAGTCAAATTGTCGGTTATATCTTATCTGAGGATCCGACATACATTACAACACACAATAATGCGAGGAACCTTGTCCGTAAAATTGACAGAGACGAGTTACTACTCGCTTTGGTTAAAAACTACCTGCAAAAATAAAAACGCGAATTGGAGTTATTAATAATATGGCAGAGAAAAAGAAAGAAAACGGCTTTCTCCTTTATAAAGGAAAGCCTTTGGTACGAAACGAAAACACGATTTATTACGGTGACATGAATGATCCCTTTGTATTGGTACTTCAAATTACCAGTACAAAAACCGTTAAGAATCTTGTTGTTTCAGACAGAGTTGTTGTTCAACTCGTCAGCACGGACCCGGATGTTCGTCCCCGTGACCGCATTGTAAAGAAAGCCGAAAAACGAGGATTGTATAGCGCTATGGATATCGGGACGGTTTGGCTTGAACGCGAACTAGAAAAATCGGTATAGTTTTACAATAATTCAAAGCAGGGACGATTCTAAATCGTCCCTGCTTTTTTAGGTTTTTTGGGCAAAGATCATTCTCTGCGCAGTGCTTCGATAGGCGGCATTTTGGCAGCTCTTTGAGCCGGATAGATCCCGAAAAATATACCGATAACGCTTGAAAAACCAATGGCAACAGCAACCGTGAAAAACCGTATATCCATAGGGATCTCCATATATTCCGAAACTAAAAGTGAGCCGCTAACGCCGATTACCAAACCGACAACCCCGCCAATAACACAAAGTATGACCGACTCCGTGAGAAATTGGAACAAAATTGTCGATGTCTTAGCGCCTAACGCTTTACGAATTCCGATCTCTCGTGTTCTTTCGGTAACCGATACAAGCATAATATTCATAACCCCTATTCCGCCGACGAGCAGAGAAATTGCGCTTACTCCCGCAACAAACAAGGTGAATATTTTTATAACGCTGTCCAGTAAATCAATAAAAGTTGCCATGTTAACAACAGAATAATTTTCACTGCCACCATTGTTGTGTCTTGAATAGAGCACATTCAGTGCCGCATTACCTGCACTATCCAAGTTTTCGTCTTTATCAGCCATCAGGTAACACATTTCATAATAACCCTGACTGTCCATCAAAGCATTAACAACGGAACCGGGCATAATCAGGATGCTTGTCGGCATAGCGGAGAATGACCCTAATGGGTTACTGCCTCCACCTAGAGATGACGTTGCACTTCCCATCATAGTTGTCAAGTCAAAAACGCCTATCACTTTTAAACGAACACTTTTGTTGTTCAACGAAAAATCCACATACTGACCCACACAATTTTCATAGCCAAACATCGTGTATGCAGTCATCGTGTCGACAAGAGTAACCGGTCGACTGGCATCATATTCGTCTTGGTTAAAGAATCTTCCGAACTTTACCGGCGTATTCATCACCTTGGAAAAATCTGTTGTGCCGGACAAAGCAACGGACATGGTTTGCGCCTTGTCCGTCTGAGCGTTTCCGATTGAAAATACAAAGGGAGATGCATATTTAACGGTCTCTAGACTTTTGATCTCTTTAATATCTTCATCTGTTATAAACTCGCTGGGTGTTGCGGTAACAGTGTTAACATTGATACTCACCGTATTGGAGCCCATGTCTCTAATCATGTCAACAATGTAATCCCGTCCACCATTGCCGATGGTAACGATAGCGAGAACCGAGGCCACACCGATAATTATGCCAAGCATGGTAAGCAGCGAACGCATCATGTTGGTGCGGATACTAAAAATGGCGATTCTAATGTTTTCTTTAATGTTCACGCATTGCCCTCCGCGAAATTGATGATAATGTTTCTAATCAGCGACAGTAGTCGCAGTTGAGGTTTCAGTCTTCTTGGTCGTGGAAATATTGCTAGGTGTTTCTGTCGACTGGATAGAAACTTTTTCTCCATCCTTGAGTGTCATTGGTGGCGCTTTAACAATTATATCGCCTGCTTCGCAACCGGAAATCACTTGATACAGCGCTCCCGAGAATATCCCTGTTTTAACCTGTTTACGTTCAACTCTCTTCGTTTTTGAGTTATATAAAAATATGTATGAACCCTCGCTGTCAAATTGAATAGCCTCAGCGGGCACAAGAGTTGCATTTTCCGCTTTGTCAACATCAATGGAAATTGCAACATCAAAACCGATTATGATGGATGTGTCGGGGTTATCAATTGAAACTTTGGCCTCTACGCCGCTTGAAGACCCGCTACTTCCGAGAAGTGAATTGATGTTAATGCTGCTGCTTGAAGATGCTACAGGGCTAATAAAGGTTATTTTTCCGCCAAATGTCTTGCCATCTGCGGCAACTATCTTTGCCTCTTGATCCATCGTAATCTTCAACACATCATATTTACCAAGAATAAAATTAGCGGCAAATGGATAATATTCGACTGTCATTCCCGATGAATTCGGTGTTATGAACTGTTTGATCATATCGACTATATCCGCGCTTTCGCTATTACTTGAAAGAACGCTAAGCATGGCAGATAAATCAAGTTTTGTATCAATGGCCGATGCGCTTTTGAAGTTTTGTCCGGCAACAATGTTAATCTCTCGGATAATGCCTTCATTTTTCGCAATCCAGCCATTTTGCAACCCGTCAACCGCAGCTTTCGTTTTATTATAATCTTCCAGTGTAGACTCATATATAGACTTGAGTGTACTTTCAAGGATTCCGCTTGCTTGAGCATCAGCAATGGTTTGCTTTGCTTGAAGCTGAATCAATTCAAGTTTTAAAGATGTCAATTTTGTCTGATCTGCAGACATTCCTGTTATAGAAGACAAATCAAAAATTGCAGGAGTTTCTCCCCTGAGTAACTGAAGAATTAGATTGTCTTCGAAAAATGAATTGATTTTGTCTGCAATTGACTTGTCAGTTGTTTCGGTTTTGGGGTCATTTTTATTAGCAGTCGCTGCAATCGCTTGCTCAAGTCCTTTAATTTCAGACTCTAAAGAAAGAATATCTTTTTTAATAGCAACAAGTTCGGCAGCAGATATTTTTGCGGCTTTTTTTGAACTGGTATAAGTTTCATAAGCAGTCTTGTAAGCCTTTTCCTTCTCACCTATCAGGCCACTTAATGAGGCCGTATCGAATGTAGCTAGCAAGTCCCCTTCTTTAATTCTGTCGCCAACGCGAACGTTTACAGTTGTAACTTTCGTGCCGTTAAGAATAGAGAAAGATTCTTGATTGGCGGATTCAACCGTTCCTGTTGCATCAAGCGTCTGAACAACATCGCCGCTGGACACCGTGGTTAATATGACCTTTGGCGGCGGTGCGGGTTTAAAAAGAAAATACAATAAGCCTGCAAAAAGAAAACTAATAACCAGTATAACAACGGTAACAGCTATTTTCTTTTTTGTGCTCCATTTTTTTAACATAATATACCTCTTCCTTTAAAGAATGTGATCAATTATTATAAGTTTCAACTATATTCATTATAGAACAATTAAAAAGACTAGTATGTAAAGCCATGTAAACAAATTGTGAATAAGTTATTACCTTGTCCCAATATCTCTTCTATAAAAACCTTTGTCGAAGTTGATTTTTGACACGCCGGAATAGGCAAGCAAAAGTGCCTCTTCAATTGTATCGCCCAAAGCAGTCACGCCGAGGACTCTGCCACCGTTTGTTTTAAATATATTTTCGGTTATTTTGGTGCCGGAATGATAAACAAATACATCGATTATTTGGCCGTTTTTATCCAGACCAGAAATAGGGATATCTTTTTCGTACTCCCCCGGATAACCACCGGACGCCATCATGATGCACGCACAAGCTTTATCGGACCACTTTATATCAACTGTATCCAGCCGCTCTTCTATCACCGCTTCAATAATATCAATAAGCGGTGTTATTAATCGCGGCAAAATTACCTGCGTTTCCGGATCACCGAATCTTGAGTTATATTCAATTACTTTTGGCCCGTCACTCGTCAGTATCAGTCCAAAATATAAACATCCTTTAAATGGTCTGCCTTCATCATTCATTGCATGAACTGTTGGCATGAAAATACTTTCCATGCAACGCTCCGCCATGTCGGCGTTGTAATACGGATTTGGGCTAATCGCGCCCATCCCTCCTGTATTGGGCCCGGTATCTCCATCGAAAGCACGTTTGTGATCCATCGACGAAACCATCGGTGCAATTGTTTTACCATCTGTAAAGGCAAGAACAGAAACCTCGGGACCTGTCAGGTATTCCTCAATAACAACTCTGTTGCCGGAGTCTCCGAAAATTTTGTCTTTCATCATGCTGTTCACTGCGTCTTCGGCCTCATCATAGCTTTCGGCGATGACAACACCTTTGCCGAGCGCCAGACCATCGGCCTTAATGACAACGGGGTATTGATTCTGAATATTGATAAAATTAAGTGCCGCTTCGGGATCATCAAAAATCTCGTAAGCCGCAGTAGGAATAGCATATTTTTTCATTAAGTCTTTTGAAAACACTTTGCTGCTTTCAATTTCAGCAGCGTTTTTTTGGGGACCGAATGCCTTAATACCAACACGTTCCATTTCATCAACCATGCCGGCCGCTAAAGGATCGTCCGGTGCTACGAAAACAATATCGACGCCTTGTTCTTGTGCGAGCTTAACCATTCCGCAAACGTCTCCCGCATCAACGGAGAAACATTGGGCGTCAAAAGAAATGCCACCATTACCGGGTGCGCAAATAATCTCATCAACCCTGCTGCATTCTTTTAGTTTCCTGATCAGTGCGTGTTCTCTGCCGCCTGAACCAACCATTAATATTTTCATATCAGTTAAAGCAATTAAATGCCTAGCCTCCACTCTATTTGAGTTAATAAATTAATGTTTAAAATGTCTCATTCCGGTAAAGATCATTGCAATATTAGCCTCGTCCGCAGCTTTTATACTGTCTTCGTCTTTAACAGAACCACCGGGTTGAATAACAGCTGTAATGCCTGCCTTTTTTGCAACCTCAATGCAATCCGAAAATGGGAAGAACGCGTCGCTACCCATGACGGCACCTTTTGCGGCATCGCCGGCATAATTAACGGCAAGCTCAAGAGCAGTTACCCTGTTTGTCTGCCCGGGGCCGACGCCGACTGTACGATTACCTTTCACAAGGCATATGCCGTTCGATTTAACATGCTTTACAACGCGCCAAGCAAATTCCAACTGCATCATTTCAGCCGCAGTAGGCTTACGTTTTGTAACGCACTTTAAATCACGCTCACAAAAAAGTTTTGTATCCAGTTCTTGCACCAACAAACCGCCAACCACTTTTTTCAAATCAACGCTGTTTTCGCAATTTGCTTTGGCAAGTTCCGGAAGAACCAGCAAACGAAGGTTTTTCTTTGCAGACAGTATCTCAATTGCTTCTTTTGAAAAAGAAGGCGCGATAATTATCTCAAGAAATATTTTTGCAAGCTCTTCGGCGGTTTCTTTATCCGCTTCACGGTTCAACGCTACAATTCCGCCAAATATTGAAACGCTGTCGGCTTCGAATGCATTTAAATATGCCTCAAGAATCGTCTCCCCCATACCAACTCCGCAAGGATTGGCGTGCTTTACGGCAACGGCAACAGGTTTTGAGCGATCAAATTCTTTCAAAACATCCAAGGCGCCATTTGTGTCATTAATATTATTGTAAGAAAGCTCCTTACCATGAATCTGTTCTGCTTTCACCAACGAATTGGCGGGTGCTCCAATCTCGGCATAAAAAGCGGCTTTCTGGTGAGGGTTTTCGCCATATCTCATTTCCTGAACCTTCTCATAGGTTAACGTAAGATTGTCCGGTAAAACATCATCCCCTCTTTTTGAGCGGAGGTATGAG
>JAAYFA010000121.1 GCA_012728445.1 Clostridiales bacterium
ACCACCCGGACGGCGGACGGTCATACGGCAAAAATAATTGCTGGGCATTTGCGGCTATGGTATATAAAACCATATGGGGTCAAAGCCTCAGTTGCTACCGCGGTACGGCCGACGACTTTCTACGCGATGTACCAACCGGCAAAGACAGAGCCATTACAGCAAAAAATACCAAGCTGTTTGTTGAACAAATACCTATTGGTGCAAACATAAGAGTGGCCGATAACATAAACGGCGGCGATTCAAACGGACACAACAAGCATTCTCAAATCCTTGTGCAAAAAGATGAAAGTGGTTTTACCGTTTACGAAAGTGTAGATAAAATGGTTCGCATAAGGTATTACACCTGGCAGCAGTATGCCGCGAAGTATGAAAAGTATAAGTACTTCAAATATATAAAGTTCCCCGTGCCCAAAGTGATACAAGAAAAGGAAATCTTACCCAAAGAAATCTTTAAAGAAACTCTTACAGAAAAGCTCGATATAAAGTCGGGAAACATCTCAAGCGCCCAAAGCACCATAAAAAAAATTACCTTTGACCAGTGGAGCGAATGGCTGTTGGTTGGCAGTCCTTTACCGGTTATAGCAATAGAAACGCCTCACTAAAGCAAAAAACGATAAAAAAGCGCTGTATCGTCTAATTAGATGAAACAGCGCTTTTTAGGCGGTGTTTTTGATTGCTTAACCGATTGATTTAAAGCTGCAGAGGAATAAAACGAATTGGTATGAGAATACACGGCGAGTCTTGTCTTTGGGTACTTCGAATTTTAAAATAATCATAAACAGAACACAGTCAAACAGAAAATGCTTGGAAGGAGGGCTTCATATGCCCGAAAGACTGAAAGTTCACTTTGAACCCAAAACAGGCTGGATAAACGACCCGAACGGCTTATCTTTTTCCGGGGGAGATTCATAGCGCTATTTCGACTTTTTCAGTGGTTTCGAACCGTCCTCTTGTGTTGTTATTTCAGCATCCCGTGATATACACCGAACCAGTAAGGTAGCGTATAAGTCGTCGAACCTTCCATCTTATTGGGATTATAGTGGGTATCAAGCCAATAAGTGCTGTTGTTATACTTATGAAGGGCACGCTCATCAGGTGCGGCAACCGACCATTTAAGTTTTGTTATGCTAAACAAATATTGAAGGACATCCGTCAGTTCGGACTCCGCTGTCAACTCAGGGGGGAGCTCTCCTTTGAGTGAAAATGACAGTGTTGTTCTGCCGT
Organism: Clostridiales bacterium; assembly: GCA_012728445.1. Taxonomy (GTDB): domain Bacteria; phylum Bacillota; class Clostridia; order Oscillospirales; family Acutalibacteraceae; genus UBA1447. The sequence goes on from JAAYFA010000121.1 coordinate 1,225, forward strand.
CAAAGTTCAAGGATGATAAATCAAGCGAGGCAATATCATCTCGTTTATTATTTGACGCAAGGTAACAGATTGTATCAACAGGATGACGGCTTAAAGACCATGCGGCAGTTTTGAGAACATCATTCCCGAAGGCGTCCTTGACGGTTTTATTCGGATAAGCAAGTTGATAGATATAATACCAAAGGGGATTTTCACTATACTTAATGGACACCCACCAATCCTCAAGAGCCGCGCGATAGTAATACAGCAAGTCGCTGTCCTCTTCAAGTTGGAATATCACATAAAATGCGAGCATAGCCATTTCCTCGTCAGAATAGTTTTGTGCCAGACGACTAAGTGTTTCCACTATTTTACTATAACTCAGAAGATTGATTGCAGTTGAAATGTAAGGTGATGTTTCTTCCCCTAAAGTGTAGGCCATTGCCACCTGCACACGTTCAGAATGTTGCGCTGCTACTTCAGCGTATTCGTATGCGGGGTCGAGGGCTAAAAATCGGTATTCGGTTTCCCATTTTTCATACCCTGTAACATAAGCTGCAACTTTAAAGATACTAAGCGCTACTAAGGAATGCAAGGGAGCAAGCGCAACAGCGGAGCTTGAAGAAAATGCATGCCTGCTAAAATTTGACCATGTCGTCGGCTGACCACTTCCATCAACAAGCCTATAACCGTTGTGAACAATGTGTTGCGCTAAGTTATCCGCAGCGGTGACAAGGATTTCCTTGAGTTCAGGGTCTTCCGGTGCGAGTATGTCATAAATCAGTTTAAAGATAAACATATGCCCGATAAGCTCATCGGCACTGGTATCTCCTTTGTAAATGATATCTTCGGCGGTATAATCGGAACCGATCAGTCCATCCCACAAGCGTTGTGGAACTTCGCCTGATGCATCCACGATAACGCCACGTAGGTTTTCATTATTGATAAGGTAAAACGGATCAGCTACATTCTTAGCGGAAACACCGGATGCAGTTTTATCAGCGTTAACACCCCAATAAATATTGCCATGAACACTGTTGTTCTCATCCCTAAGGGAATATGTTCTCGCAACAAAGCCTTTAAGCAATCGATTCTGTTTTTCGTACTCAGTGCTTGCGTTTGCGTTGTCGGCAGGGTTTGACCAAACGCCGGGATCTACCGGGGCATAATAACCTTCGTTCAACAGAGCTTTATCCGATCCTGTGAGCGTATAGCGCAGATAAGCACTATTGAAACGATTCGCAGGACTTTTAGAGGAAACATACATTGCGCCGTTGCCTCCTTTTTCAAGGGCATCGGCCGAAAGCCAGCGATCTTCGGTATCCCAAGGGTAATCACCGTTGACTTGTCTGCGTACATACGCTTGAGTCGTGCCTGTTCTCATCGATATGTAGTGTAACATTAATACTGCTTCAGCAGAACGTGTCGCTATCTGCCGTGCCTGCTCAATCTGAGCATCCGACGCGTTGGGGTCGTTGCGTAAAGATGCATAGCGCATCAGTTCGCCCGCTCCGTACATTGATGTCCATAATCCATCATTGTCATCATCAGATGTTCGCCAAGCATTATTTCGATAGGAAGCTTGTGAAACCATACCGCGTCGTGCAACATACGTTTGCGTGGTATCGCTCATTATCTCGGCCTTTTGGGTTGCGTCCATTTCAACCATGGAAATGTGCGTGTATCCATTTTGCATTGTCGTCCAGATACCATTATCCCCATCTGAAGAAATAGCAAGAACCTTGCCGTCAGTGGTATTGGGACTAAAGAAATAACGATCTCCCATGAAACGCTGTTCACGATCCCTCTGTGTCGGTGCGTTGTTATTGGTGCGCAAAACACCGTAATCGGTTATCGTCCATACCGCACCGTCTGCAGTAATCGCGCTTTGAAAACCGGTATAATCGGTAACCGATGAAACATCGGCGGGTACATTTGAGTCGCCCTTAGCGTATCTTGTCACAATCTTTTGAAGATTGTTAACCTGAGCCACTTCCCCGTTTTCATAGTGTTGAATGGCTTTTCTTTCAGCAATTATTGTAGGCGTTGATGTCGCATTAAGCGTCACGGTGTCATAAAGACTGCCCGATTTAGCGGTGACAGTAGCCTGACCGATGCTCGTTACGGTTATTCTGCCCTGATTGTCAACAACGGCGACCCCGTCCGGGGAGACACTCCATGTAATTGCCCCCGTATGATTTTTGTCTTTGAAAACGCAGTCAAGTGTGCGACTATCGCCTACACCCATCTCCCATCCCTCTGGCACAAGAATTCGCAACTCTTTGGCAGACGAATTAAAAAACGAAAAAAACGATGAAAATATCATGCTAACAGAAAGAATTAATGAAATAATACGATTAAACAAAAAAGCACCACCTTTAAAAAATATTTGCTAAGATGATATCAGATAGGGGTAATGATTGCAACCCAGAAATCAGGCCTTTAAAAAAATGATTAACAACACGGGTGACGGTTCTGCGATTTGGTGCCTATGGCAACACAGATCAAAGCGTTGCAATTTAGTATTGAACTACCCAATCAACGCATTTAAAAGATGATACTATATAGTTTTATAGTATGTCAGATTAACGGGGGACCGTTTTGGGATAGTGTGCAGAACACAGGCTGTAATCAGTGAACTGTCCCCCGTGTGTCGAAGGTGATCGTGGCTTATGACGGAAAAGTGCTTTTTGAACAGCGGTATGATAAAATAAATGATATTAAGTTTTTAAAAGATACGAAGACGATAGAAGGCTTTATCAACGGTGGCAAAGCGAGCTTTACCGTGTGGTTTGGCAAGTAGGGCGGGGGCTTGCCCCCGCCGAAAGCTTTTATCAGATTAATTTTTATCCAGCGGTATTTTTTAGAAGAACGGCTGCGTGACTTGCTTGAGGCAAGCAATAAAGAAAAAGCCAAAATCAAAGATGTCGTTCTGAGCGTAGTGAAGAATCTTTCTTATTATAAGAAATAAGATCCTTCGTCGTGCGCGCCTCAGGATGACATACGCATACCCTCAAGTTGCGTGCATTTGGCGCTTACTCCCGCCAAAACAGGCAAAACTGCAAATGTAAATTTCCGTAAAACGAGAAAAATTTCACTAAAATCGCCTAAGATTTCAGTAAAATTAAAAATCACGGAAATAATTTACGGGAAATGTTTGAAGACTTGCGTAAAAGATGATAAGAGGACGGCTCTCGCGTGTTATGCAACACGATAGAACCGTCTTCTTATGTTCCTATCAAACTTATGTATAGTAGGGGTTTGGCTTAAACAGCAGAACAATTAAATCGAATGCGATGCCGATTCCTCCCAGTCCTGCTGTAAAAATATATACGACACCTAGAAGTATTTTACCCTCATAAAATTTATGAGCCCCAAAAACACCAAGAAACAGGCATAAGAAGAACGACACCCACTTGTTTTTCATCATTTTTAACCTCCAATTTTAAACTACATTCGTTGAAAGCGTTTATTACATTGCGAGACGGTGTTCCGAACAGGTCGTGTGAGGCGGCAACAGCAGAGCCGTTGCCCTACAAGGAGGTGCTTACTCTTGCGATTTCAGTGTATACCTAATATTTTTGCCCTGTCCGCTTGATTCAATTAAGCTTTGTTCAATCATTTCTCTTAAAATTTTGTTTGCGAATGTTTGCGAAATATCAAGGGCAGACTCAACATCTTTTCTAATGATTGACGGTTGGTTTTCAAATAAATCAATCACTATCTTTTGTTTCGTTGGAAGTTTATCTTTATTTATTGCGGTATTGACATTTGGCAAAGTAATTTTAAAAGCATTGTCGCTTACTTCAATTTCAGGTTTTAAGGTGCTGTTTGTATAACTTCTGAATATATTTGTGATTCCCGTTCCGTAAGCTTCTATCAATTTCAACCGGTAAAAAACATTTGCCAAATTAACATTCCTTGTTATGGAAACACCTAACATAATATCGTCGTATGACATACCTTTGACCAAACCACCGATTGATACAAATTCGATTCGGTTGTCGAATATGCTGATTAAAGTGCTTGCACTGTAAGCATAGTCCCGATGTACAAGCGAGTTGAGCAGGGCCTCTCTGATGGCCTCGGTTGGGTAATCGCGGCTATCAATGCGATGAAGCCCGGAAAACTCCGCTTTAGTACGGTTGTATATTTCAATGTATTCGTACACATCGTTTAATTGCTTTATGAGAGAACCGTCAAATTCACGCCTATCCTTAAAAACAGATTTTTCCAGGCCTTCAAAAACAGCAATTTTTACAGTATGGGGACATTGATCCGAAAGAATCAACCCTAAATTGGTATATACACCGTTGGTGGAAATTATTTTCAATGACTTTTGCTGTGCTTCTCCAAAGGGGACGCCTCTTTTTGCAAATTCCTTTTCAGCTTCGACAAAAGTTAGCTCCTGAATGCGTGCCCTTACATCTTCGTATTTTTCACCATCGGTTTCTTTTATCATCCTAATGATTGCCGATTCGGTTGCGGGAACGCGTGAAGCACCTTGCCTGACATACACGCCCTCGGGACGGATGCCTTTACCGGCTATATAATAGGGGCTTGAAGTACCTTTTTGAACAGTCACTTTAAGGATATTCTTTCCGTCAACCCTTCAACTTCATAAGAAACAAACATCGTTACATCGGGCTTGACAGAGTCGCGCAGCATATTGGTAAGCCTTGTCATATCACCGTCCGTGTCTTTTATTCCAAAAGCTTTGCCGTCGTCGGAAATGCCAATACGAATAACGCCACCGTCTGTATTCGCAAAGGCTATTACGGTTTTGCGAATATCATCAGAATATTCTCTTTTAAATTCAAGCGTTGTGTTCTCAATCAACGGGAACACCTTCTTTCTTCTCACATTCTTGCACCATTCTAACATATTCTTGTCTTTCTTGTCAATGGTTTGTGCAAGAACGACAAGAACGGTTCATTTCCGCTAAAAGCACCTCCGGCAGATGAGATTTTCGGCGTGTAAAAAAAAGATTGAAGTAACATAGCATATGTCCAAGCCATAGAATAAATTTTGCGTCCCTTTGTATTCCCGCTTACAGCCTACCTTTCTTTCAAACTCTAAAAATTGTTGGTTATCGTGTTAATGTTCAGGTATTATTCGCTAATTAATTTTTCACAGTTGTATGGGATAATTTCGATTTCGCTTTTTAATCTTACATTACTTGTGTTTCTTTTTTATTTCTCTGTCCCATTAATGACCCTAATAGCCCTGATTTGACACTTTTTAATGTAAATAGACAATTATATATGGAATTTGTTTCACATTGTGATATAATGAAAACCAATCAAGGGCTGTGACGTTTGATGGGAATATAAAAGACAACTTGGAATTAGCGCCTGCTGTTAAGGATGGAAAACTCGATGAACTATTAGCCGCAACATTCGATGATTTGAAATAGGCATGAAAATATCAGAGTAAATGTAGAATATTCAACTTCTATTTTATCTATTCCATTCATTAATGGATTCATTGCTTATTTTTTAGTATGGCGTAAAACATCAGCAACGATAAAAAAGGGCTGTCTCAAAAATGAGGCAGCCTCTAACTTTGGGGTACACTTACGGTTCTATTTTTTTTTGCCTGATCCCGAATAGTTCCTATTTTTTTATCACTTCTCGTATCACGGCCATCTGGATTTCTTATTGTACCCGCGGGCAAATCATGTTTCTTTTCAAAGGTACCCACTTTACAATCACTTCTGACTTGTCTTCCCATCTTGCTCACCTCATCTCAACAGTAGTTTTTTCCATCCTTTATCTGATTATTATCTTTATAAATATTTGCAATCAAAAATTCCGCCAGTATTTTAATTATACATCAACACTAATCCATGTAATTTTATACGTTGTACCGAATGCACTTCCGATCTTATCTACATAAGATTTGATCATATCTTTTGCACGTTGCTGGGCATTTAAGAGCAGTGTGCGGTTATTTTTTGCGGCTTCTTCCATATTATCTTGAGCTTTCTTGATTGCTCCTGTTTGTGTATCCGACGTTATTTTGTTTGAATTGAATCCGTCTTGCGAAACCGTAATTTTCCGTGTATCTGGTATTTCTTTGATATACAGCACTTCTGCTTCCGGAATAGTAATTGTAACGTTCACGCCATCAATGTCTAACTTCACTTTTGAAAAATCTATTCCTAAACTTACGACACCAGTGTATTCAACCCACATTTTTCTTTCTTTTTCAAAAATATGAGTAATTCCTTTTTCTGTGTCTTGTGTAACTTCGGCGACATTATTATAATAGCTTTCAAGCGTGGCTAATTTACAAATGGAACGTATCTGCTCCACGGCAGGCTCTTGCTTCTCTTGTGACGAGCAAGCGTTCAAACTTATTATGGTACATGCTATAAAAAAGAAGTATATTGTTTTCTTAATCATTATTTTCACCTCATTTTACCTCTATTACATATTCACTGTCTATTTGATTTACCCAAGGCGACACTAACCCATCGATTGTTTTTACTGCATTTTCTTTTGCTATTTTAAGGAAATCATCTTGTCTTTTGACTTTTACCCCTAAGTCTTCTATGCAAAGAGTATATGCCTCTTGCGAAAATTCGTCAGTTTCATATTTGCTGTTTGTGAAAATATAATCAATCGTTCCGCTGTCAACTATTACATCATGAATTTCAATAGCAGGAAGAATGATAGTTATTTTCTTCGGAGTTATATCATCATCTATATCATAGTCTATTTTACTGAAATCAATGCCGGCAGTAACGGTGCCATTATATTTAGCATGACATTTCAAAACTTTTTTATCTTTGTCATATATTTTTGCGACAGAATTATATGTATATTCTGCTGTCGACAATTTACTTACGTTTACGACCTCGCGCAATGAGGATTCGCAAATCACGTTAATAGACGGACCATCATTAAATAGATAGCCATTCTTGACTGCAAAAGTGAGAAGCACAGCTCCTAGAACAGCTATAGAAATAATAACGATGATCCAAATTTTCTTTCTCATTTAGATATCCTCCAAAAATATTTTCAAAATTCATTGAATTTTGACCAGTATATTTATAGCTTTTATAATATTCGTTCAACGCAACATTGTCAAGCCCTGTAGCATGAGATTTACTTGCGTATATCCCAAAAAGTATATTGACGAGTTAAGAAGTGAAACCTCGGATGTAAAGGATAAGATGAAAAAAGGTAAACAGCCAACATTTAGCAGTGTTGAGAATTGTTTAAGCAATTGGATAATTAGGAGGTTTTGATTTGTTAGTAGGGTATCTTTTTTATTCTCACATTCTTGCACGGTTCTAACA